>JAIXVN010000511.1 GCA_027483005.1 Verrucomicrobiaceae bacterium | reverse complement strand
GTCTCGGCATCGGCGTCGCCGGCACCGGACTTTCCAATTGCGGACCCGCCATCGGACTTGCCGCGAACATCACCGATCGCGCCTCGATCCGTCGCATGCTCGATGATGTTTCCATCGCCTACGGTGGCTTCGACTCCATCGCCGTCACCGCCGGCATCTTCGTGCCGAGCGACACCACCGGCCACATCCCCGACGACAAGTGGGCGCTGACCTTCAACATCAACGTCACCGGCAGCTACCTCGTCGCCGACGAAGCGTTCAAGAGCTGGAAGGAGCAGGGCCTCAAGGGCAACCTCGTCCTCACTACCTCCGCCAACGCCGCCGTCGCGAAGAAGGGCTCGCTCGCTTACGATACCTCGAAGGCCGCCGCGAACCACCTCGTCCGCGAACTCGCCATGGAGCTTGCTCCGCTGGTCCGCGTGAACGGCGTTGCTCCGGCCACCGTGGTCCAGGGATCCGCCATGTTCCCGCGCGACCGAGTCATTGGTTCGCTCGCGAAATACGCCATCCCCTACACGGATGACGAAGCCACGGAATCGCTGGTCTCGAAGCTCGCGCAGTTCTATGCCGACCGCACCCTGACCAAGGCCCCGATCACCCCGGCCGACCAGGCGGAAGCCTACTTCCTCCTGATCTCCCAGCGCCTCAGCAAGACCACCGGACAGATCGTCACCGTCGATGGTGGCCTGCACGAAGCCTTCCTGCGTTGATCGATTGAAATTCCCAAAGCCGCATGGACGAGCCCTCTCGTCCGTGCGGCTTTTTTCGTTCGTAGTCCCTCCCTTCAGGGGGATCTTCAGCCGAGGAAAAGCCAATGCCGCGTCGAACCGTTCTTGGTCACCTCGTGACATCCGACCGCAGCCGTGGTTCACCCCCCGATCCCGTCGAGTGATGGATTTGCGTCGCGACGCTTGAAGGGCGTGTCGGATCCTTTGCCAAGTGAGCCTGAAACCGGAAATGGGCCTCATTTACCTAGAAACGGCCCCGGCTTTGCCCAAAATGGCCTTTTTCCGCCATTTTCCCCCGTAGGAGGCCTGCCGAACTGTGTAGGAGCGCTAGACGAAGCCGTAGGAGGGCGAGCCGGAGCCGTAGGAGGGCAAAACGGATCCTCGGGAGAGCAAAACGGAGCCTCGGGAGAGCAAAACGGAGCCTCGGGAGAGCAAAACGGAGCATCGGGAGGGCAAAACGGAGCCTCGGGAGAGCAAAACGGAGCCTTAGAAGGACAAAACGGAGCCCTAGGAGAGCAAAACGGAGCCTTAGAAGGGCGGAACGGAGTATAAGGAGAGCAAGCCGCTGTACTGGGGAGGGCACCGTCCTACGGTACTGATCCTGAAGGGATTACAGCCAATAGCCCGGCGTCGAGGAGCGCATGCGACGACCACCTCGGGTTTGTCGGGCTCTTGAAATCGCACCCTGAAAGGCGTGCCAGAAGCGTCGAGAACCACCAACCCTCGCCCGCTGCTGCGACCCGTTGCAGGGGTCGACGCCTTCCTAGTCCAGGCCGCAGCATCCTCTTTACCCATTTCCATCTTGGCTCGTCAGCCTCACGGGGCTAAAAGCCGCCATGAACGAAGTCGTCGAAATCCGTTTTTTGGGGTCGCCTTCAAATTGGCTCGCCGAGCGGTCGATGAATTACTCAAAAATCTACCGATTGTCTGGTTTCAGTGTTCAGCCATTAGGAGGCGTTTCGCTTCGGCTCATCATTGCCTGCATGGAAAGAACCTTGAAGGCCCTTGTACCAAAAACAAAAAGGCTCTTCTGGGTTGCTCTTGCCGTCGTGCTTGTTTGCTCGCCCAAGGGACATGCGCAGGGGACTATAAAGTCTGATACTAAGACTGTTCAGATCGAAGTTCGTGGGGTTTCGGATGCCGATCGCGCGACAATTACAGGGGTTTACAGCGTCTCCTCATCGGGCGAAATTGATTTGCCCCGAATAGGGAAGGTCAAGATTCCCGGATGGGGCTACGCCGTGCTGTCTCTCGCCATCCAGAAGGCGTATCGAGATTCAGGCGGATTACCCAATGTCGAGGTTGATGCATGGTTCTGGGATGGATGTTGTCTTGGGGCGTCGAGTTGCATTGATGTCAGTGGTGATGTTTGGGTAAGTCGACTCTCAATTCCTATACGCTTCGGTAGTATGAAGTTGTCTGAAGCTTTGAAAGTGACGCGCCCAAAGGATTCCGCCAATTTAGCTGAGCTTGAAATCCTGCGCGATGGGAAGCCCATGAGGATCGATGCCACAAAGAAAGAAGGTTTAGACACTGAGTTAAAGAACCATGATGTCATTTTAGTGCCAACAAAGGAGCGAGCACCGCACCCTTCAGGCCAATCAATGTAGAAAGAACGGCATGTAGTTCTTGCCGTCATGACCATTGAAATCTGATCTATACAATACACGCGTCTGTTAGATCTCGTAAGGACTCGTGATCGCTAGTTCCACCTGCCACCCATGCCCCTCCGCATCCTCCACTCCATCCTCCTCACCGCCTGCCTCGCCTCAGCGGCAGAGCCCTCCCTCGCCGAGCGCATTTCAAACCGCGACTATCCCTCGGTCTTCCAAGCCTGGAACGATGCGGCTCCCGTCGACGGGGCGGATGCGGTGACGATGCAGGCGCGGCATGATCTGGTGTTCGTGCATCCGACGAGGATGGGGCTACAGTCGCCTTCGTTCGAGGGCACGACTTTCGAATTTTCCCCTGCGGATCTCGCCAAGGCAAAGGCCAGGCGTGCGGCTCTATTGGAGAAGAACCCCCATCTGATCCTGATCGCGGAGATCCGCTATCGCGATGCACCGAAGGGCTTCATCCCGGAAGAGTCCCCGTGGTGGAAGCGGGATGCCGAGGGCAAGTATGTCATGGGCTGGGCGGAGGGTGGCTATCGGTTGCTCGATGTGGCGCATGCGGATTGGCAGGCCCAGGTCGCGAAGCGGGCGAAGGCGGTCATGGAGACCGGCGTGTTTGACGGCGTGATGCTCGATTGGTGGACCGACGACGAGGATCGGGTGAACCTGATCCGCCGCATCCGTGAGACGATTGGCAAGGACGCACTGGTGCTGGTGAATTCGAACGACAAGACCATACCCCGCACCGCCGCGCTGGTGAACGGCCTCTACATGGAATGCTGTCGCACCGAATCGGCGGAAGACTGGAAACGCATTTCCGAGACCCTGCGATGGGCCGAGCAGTCGCTGCGCACGCCACGGATCAACTGCTTGGAAAGCTGGAGCCATGAGTCACGAAAGGACCTTCATCGGATCCGCGCGGTGACCACGCTTTCGCTGACCCAGTCCGATGGCTACTGCCTCTTCGGCGATCCAAATGATCTGCCGACTCCGGATCATCTGCACGACTGGTATCCCTTCTGGGACAAGGGTCTGGGGCGTCCGCTGAAGCCGGGCGTGCAACGCGCCGATGGAGCCTGGGAGCGTGAATTCACGGCGGGCTCGGTCATTTACAACCCGGCAGGAAATCCTGGCATCAAGGTCCGCTTCGACCAACCACACCGGAGCCGGGCGACGGGGATCAGCAACATTGAGCATGCGCTCCATGCCAATGATGGAGATATCTTTCTGAGCGAATCGGGAGGGAAGTGAGGCGGAGGGAGCTCGAATGACGGGTACTGGAGGAAGAGCAGCCTGAAGGCGTGACTACGAACGTTTGATCACAGATCATCCCTCGCGATGCCTTGCTGGTAGCGGCGGCTGCGGTCCTTGAAGACCCGTTCGTTTTCCCGTTGGAAGCTTGCCGCGTCGGCTCCATCGAGCACCTTTTCGTGGTAGTAAACGCGCTTTGCGTCCTTCGCATAGCGGGCGAAGCTGGTCGCCCAGTTTTTTTCGTGATCGGGTGAGACGACTTCAAAGGTCGCGGGGTCGGCATCGGCGATGACGTTCCCAAGGAAATAGGCCTGCTTGCTGTCCTTCGCGTAACCGAAGGGAAGAACGGTGAAGGAAGCTGGATCGGCGATGGGGAAGGCTTTCTCGCCGACGTAGTAGTGCAGCTTGTCGTGGGCCCACATCTGCTCGTCGAAGGTGTTCCAGGGATCTTCGCCGCCAGTGGTGATGAGCTCGGAGGAGATCAGCAGTTTGAATGATGGCAGATCGACATTCAGCGGCACCATCGGGCTGCCCTCGACTTCGGTGAGGATGAGATAGTAGTCGTTTTTGTCGCGAGCCACCCTGCCGCTGCCGATCAGTTCGAAGCTGGCTGGATCCGCGCCTTTGATGATGAAGCCGTTTGAATAAACGTGGTTCTTGTCACGTGGCTTGCTGCCATCCAGGCCTTCGAGGTGGGTGGTGGCATCCTGCCCCTTGGCCCCTTCAACCACCTTTCCGTCGTAATAGGTGCGTGAGGCATCTCCCGAGTAGCGGGTATCCGATACCCTGAAGGTGATCGGGTCCGCACCTGGGATCGCGACGCCTTCGTAGTAAACGTGGGTGGCGTCCTTGGCGCGCAGGTAGGAGTCGAGGGTGGTGAAAGTCTTCACGTCCACGCCTTCGAGCTGCTTTCTGTTAGACACCCAGTTGCCGAAGAGGTTCTGGTTGCTGGTGTAGTACACGACATTGCCTTCCACCTGGTAGCCATCGGGGATGGATGGCGGGCTCGATGGCGGACCGGTGGTGAAGCTGGCGTTGGAGAAGAGATTGCCGACGAAGCTGACGCCTTTCCAGGCTGCCACGACGAGGGTCGCGATGCCTAGGCCAACGGCGATGAGGCAACCGAGGGCAATTTTGTGGGGCGTTTTCATCGGTTTGGGGGGGGCGCTTGTTGTTCCGCCAAAGGATTTCCATGGCGTCGTCCACGTTGTTGCATGAAATGCCCCGGTCCACGCAAGGGAACAGTTTCCCGGCCCGCCTCGTCCCGGCTCTGGTTGGGGAAAGTGGGGAAGAAGGATTGGTGTGGCACGCTCAGGAGCGGGACGGCCGCCAGATTCGGTCGCGGCAGGCACGGATTTCACCGGGTCCCGACATTTGTTGCGGATTTCACATTGCCTTTTGCCCGCTCGGGACAATGGTCCCCGCGCCATGAATGATCGGCATGCACCCGTGCCGGAAATCGGCAAGAATCCCCCGGAAACCACCGGTTGGAAGGAAATTGTCCGCAGATACCAGCTTCCGTCGAAGCGCATGAGCGCCTGGCAGCTCGCCAACACGCTCGGACCCTACGCCTTGCTGTGGGTGGCGATGCATTTCGCGCTGACGGTTTCCTGGTGGCTGGTGGTTCCGCTCGCGATGCTGGCCGGGGCCTTTCTGATCCGCACTTTCGTGATCTTTCACGACTGCACCCATGGCTCGTTCTTCAAGTCGAAGCGCGCCAACGAAATCACCGGCTTTCTAACAGGCGTATTGGCGATGACGCCCTTTCACCAATGGCGGATGGAGCACACGGTCCATCACTCGGCAGCCGGTGACCTGGATCGCCGGGGGATCGGCGATGTCTGGACGCTGACCGTTCAGGAGTATCTCGAATCCTCCCGGTGGCGTCGCGTTTCCTACCGCATTTTCCGGAATCCCTTCGTGCTGTTCGGGCTCGCGCCGCTGCTGCTGTTCCTGGTGGTCAATCGCATCCCGGTCAAGGAAGCGAACCGCAGCGTGAGGAACTGGCTGATGGTGACGAATCTCTCGGTCCTCGCCCTGGGCGTGGGCCTTTCGATGGTCTTCGGCGTGGTGAATTATCTGATCATCCAGTTCATCATCATCACCGTGGCCAGCATCGGCGGAGTGTGGCTGTTTTATGTCCAGCATCAGTATGAGGACGTCTATTGGGAACGGAAGCCGCAGTGGGACTTCGCCCAGGCCGCGCTTGCCGGCAGTTCGTTCTACAAGCTGCCGAAGGTCCTCCAGTGGTTTTCCGGAAACATCGGCTTCCACCACATCCATCACCTCAGCCCGCGCATCCCGAACTACCAGCTTGCCCGCGCCCACGAGTCGGAGCCGATGTTCCAGCAGGTCGAACCGCTGACCTTGCGGAAAAGCCTGAAGTCGATCTCCTTCCGGCTCTGGGACGAGGAGAATCGTCAGCTCACCGGGTATCGGGCTCTAAGGGGAAAACGCCGAGAACGGCGCGAGCCTTGCGGTAAGTAACTGACCTCACTTCGACGCCGCGCCGG
>JAIXVN010000422.1 GCA_027483005.1 Verrucomicrobiaceae bacterium | reverse complement strand
TGATGGTGATCGTTTCCAAGGCCACCCGCTCCACGATCCCCGCCGATGCCGGTCGCAAGATGCTCTTGCTCCACGCCCCCGAGGCCCTCGGCCTGAAGGAGGAATACATCAAGGAGCATCAGGAAATGCCCGGGCACTGATCGGCCTAACAGGCATTCCAACAAAACGGGGACGCCCGCAGCTCGCAGGCGTCCCTGTTTCGTTCTGGAAAGGGGGCGGAGAATCAGTTCTCGGCACCGAACCACTTCTTGCGGAGATCCTCGCGCAGGCCGCGTTCGGTCAGGCTCAAGAGGGCCTTGTTGATCGACTTGCGATAGGTGCTGTCGCGTTGCAGGGCGAAGGCGTAGTTCTGATGCTCGAAGACGTTGCCGGCGAGCTGGAGCTTGGAGTTCTCGGGCTGGTTCAATGCGTAACGCAGAATCGGTGAGTCATAGACCACCGCCTGCACCTGGCCAGCCTTCAGCGCGGCGATGCAGGCATCGATGTTGGCCATCGGCTTGATGGTGATCTCCTTGCCCTGGAGGAAGGCCTCCGAGGTGCTGCCGCCGATGGTCGCCACCGTCTTGCGTGGAAGATCACCGGGGCCCTGGATGTCGCCCTTGAGTGTGTTGATGGTCAGGGTGGAGGTGAACGAGGCGGTGAGGAAGGAGACGAGCACGATGCTGAGAAGCATCCAGACGATGGCGACGATGCGACCCCCAACTCCCACCGGGCCCTTGTTGTCGGCCCCTCCGACGAGCAGCGTGCTGATCGTCCACCAGAACGATTCCCACAATCCGTGGCGGTAGCTCTTCGGCCACATGTCCTCGTTGACCTTGTGCTCATACATCCAGACGAGGTGGGAAATGACGAACATCGCGCAGACGAGCAGTCCGAAAGCGCCGATGAGCTTGAGATTGAAAAGCCCGCCGATGAGTTCCTTGGCGGAGTCCCAGAGGTCGGCCTCGGAGCCCGCCACGGCGATCTGGAGGCCGGAATCGTAGAATGGCTGGGTGAAATCGACGATCTGCTCGCGCTCGGAGGTCACGCTGAGCGCGCCAACTCCCACGTCCGCCCGCTTTTCCACAAGAGCATCGATCATTTCCTTGGCGGTGCCGACCTTGGTGACCTCGTATTCGATTCCAGCCTCGCGCGCGATCTCGTCCCACAGCTCCATCGCGTAACCCACCCGTCGTCCATCCTTCTCGAAACTGAAGGGCTCCAGATCGCGGGTGACGACCTGGACCTTTTCGGCGTGGAGGACCGGGACTGCTGAAAGCAGCAGGCCGACTGCGAGGAGGAGCATCTGGCGCATGGCTGTGGGGGGGGAACATCCGGCCGTGACCGGACTCTACCAGCAAGCTGCGTGAGAGCCCGTGGGCTGAAAAGGCAAATGAATGAGCGGATTTGTTTCGGAATCCGAAATTTCGGTGGCACGGCTACGGGTTTTGGATACTGTTCTCCTGAACTCATGGACTTGGCGAACAAACTGGCAATTCTGGCTGATGCAGCGAAATACGATGCCTCCTGCGCCAGTTCGGGAGCGAACAAACGGGACTCCCGGGACGGCAAGGGCGTCGGCTCGGCCGGTGGCTCCGGCATCTGCCACAGCTACACGCCCGATGGACGCTGCATCTCGCTGCTCAAGATCCTGCTGACCAATCGCTGCATCTACGACTGCCACTACTGCATCAACCGTCGCTCCAGCAATGTCCGCCGCACCGCGTTCACGGCGGAGGAGGCGGTGACCCTGACCCTCGATTTCTACAAACGGAACTACATCGAGGGCCTGTTCCTCAGTTCCGGCATCGTCCGCAGTGCCGATCACACGATGGAACAGGTCGTGCAGATCGCGCGGACCCTTCGCGAGCAGCACGACTTTCGCGGCTACATCCATCTGAAGACGATCCCCGAGGCCTCGCCGGAACTGATCGAACAGGCGGCCCGCTATGCCGACCGGATCAGCATCAATCTGGAGCTGCCGACCCAGACCAGCCTCGATCGTCTGGCACCGGAAAAAAATCTCGCCCGCACCCAGCAGGCGATGGGCCGGATCAAGTTGAAGCTCGATGAGGCCCACGACCGACGGAAGAATGGCGATCGCAAACTCCGCCACGCCACCGGTCAGAGCACGCAGGTCATCGTCGGCGCGGATGACTCGACCGATGCCGATTTCCTCGCCCGCTCGGACGTGCTCTACGGCACCTACCGGATGCGCCGGGTCTATTACTCCGCCTTCAGCCCGATCCCGGAGCCCTCGGTGGTCCTGCCGGTGAAAGCCGCGCCGCTGGTCCGGGAGCATCGGCTCTATCAGGCCGACTGGCTGATGAGAAACTATGGCTTTCGTACTTCCGAGATCCTGCCTCCGGAAACCCCGAACCTCGATCTGCGGATCGACCCGAAGCTCGCCTGGGCGCTGCGGAACCGGCAGGACTTTCCGCTCGATGTCCAGACGGCGACCCGTGAGCAACTCGTCCGGGTGCCGGGCCTGGGATTGCGGAACGTGGATCGTCTCATCACCATCCGACGCCACACCCGGGTGCGGCTGGAAGACCTTGCAAGGCTCCGCGTTTCCCTGCCGAAGGTGCGGCCTTTCCTGATCACCGCCGATCACCATCCGGCGCGATACCTCCTCGACAGCGACCGACTCATCGACCGCTTCCTGCCAAAGCCCGTGCAACTCGATCTCTTCGACGATGCGGACCGTTGATCCAGGCGACGGCTTTGAAACCTGGCGGGCTGCGGCCAGACGGCTGCTGCACGAGGCGGTTCCTCCCGCCGACGTCATCTGGGAGGGAAATGCGCTGCCGTGTCTTTTCGAGGAGCCCGCTGCCTACAAGGTTAACGCCGACAAGCTGGTGGTGCCGGCCGCGTTCATGGATCTCGCGAAAAGCGTGGCCTGCCATGCCGATCCGGACCGCTGGGCGCTGCTCTATCGCATCCTCTGGCGAATCGCCCGGGGTGGCGAGCGATCCTTGATCGAGATCAGCAGCGACCCTGAAATCGCCAAGGCGCGACGAATGGAGAAAGGTGTCCGCCGCGAGATTCACAAGATGCATGCCTTCGTGCGCTTCCTGAAGATCGGCGAGGATGACGAGGGACGTGAACGCTTCGTCGCCTGGTTCGAGCCGGACCATTTCATCGTCGAGGCCGGCACTCCGTTTTTCGTGAAACGCTTCGCCAACATGGATTGGTCGATCTTCACGCCGAAGGGCTGCGCGCACTGGATCGGGAGGGTGCTGAAATTCTCTCCCGGCTGCGCGGCCGATCCTTGCGAGGACCCCGATCAGATGGAGGACATCTGGCGGGTTTACTATCGCAGCATTTTCAATCCCGCCCGGCTCAAGCTGAAGATGATGCAGACCGAGATGCCGAAGCGTTACTGGAAAAACCTTCCGGAAGCAGATCTCATCGACTCACTGATCACGGAAAGCCGGGAACGGGTCGACGGCATGCTCGCCGAGACTCCCCGCGCGGTGCGTCCGATCCTGAAAAATGCCTATCTCGAAAAGCTGAGGAATCTGCCGGAGGTCGAGGAGGGCCAGTGATCCAGGCTGGATTTGGTCTGGGATGAGCTACCATGGAGGCAACTTCATCCGCCATGTCCTCCGATCCGAAATTCATGCGTCGCGCCATCGAGCTTGCCCGTCACGGAATGTCGGGCGGGGCAGGGGGACCCTTCGGAGCGGTGGTGGTAAGGGACGGGGTGATCATTGGCGAAGGCTGGAACCGCGTGGTCGGGACCAGTGATCCGACGGCCCACGGTGAGGTCACCGCGATCCGCGATGCCTGTGGGAAGCTCGGGCATTTCAGCCTGGAGGGCTGCGACATCTACACCACCGGCGAACCCTGTCCGATGTGCCTCGGCGCGATCCACTGGGCGCGGATTTCCAGAATCTACTATGGATTCAGTATCGTGGACGCCGCGACCATCGGCTTCGATGACCGCGAGTTCTATCGCCAGTTCACGCTTCCGGCGGAGGATCGGGACATTCCAAGCACGCCTCTGGCTTCAGAGGAGGCCAAGGTGCTGCTCGGGGAATACCTGAACCTGCCGGGTCGCGTGGCTTACTGAGCCGCGACCTTTTCGACCTTGCCGTTGGCGATGGAACGGTAGATCGCCTCGATGACGAGCAGGTCGCGGAGGCCTTCCTCGCCCGCGGGCTCGAAGGGCTTGTCGTTGAGGATGGCCTCGGAAAAGGCATCCATTTCCACGGCGAAGTGGTCGGTGGCAGGCGGATCGAGCGGTCGCTTTGGATCGCTGGTCCAGCCCTTGAGGCCGTCATAGCTGTAGGCGGGTTCCATGCCGAAGCGGCCGCGCTCGGCGGTGGCGGTGAAGAAGTTGCAGCCGTTGAGGTTGTAGGTGGTCATGCAGTTCGCGGTGCGTCCGGAGGGGAACTTCATGACCCAGTTGATCGTTTCATCGACCTCGGCGAACTTCACGGGATCGGTCTTCGTTTCGATCGCGCTGACTTCCGACGGCTCCTCACCGATCAGGTAACGGCAGGCCTGGAGGGCATAGACGCCGACGTCCATCAGCGCTCCGCCACCCGCGAGGGCCTTGCGGAGACGCCATTGCTTCGGGTCGCCGGACTTGAAGCCGAAGGCCGCCTCGACGTGCCGGACTTCGCCGAAGACCTTCTCGCGGGCGAAGCGGATGGCTTCGACATGATGGGGTTCGCGCTGGCAGCGGTAGCCGATCCCGAGCTGGCGCTTGGCGGCTTTGCAGGCCTCGATCATCCTGCGGCACTCGTCGGCCGTGTTGGCCATCGGCTTTTCACAGAAGACATGTTTTCCGGCCTTCGCGGCACGGACGACGAAGTCGCAGTGCATGCTGTTGGGCAGGACGATGTAAACGACATCGATGGTCGGATCGTTGAGGATCGAGTCGAAGTTCTCGTAGTTGTAAACCTGCTTTTCGCTCAGCCCGTACTGCTCGCGCCACTTCACGCCCTTTTCCGGGGTGCCGGTGACGACGGCGGCGAGCTTGGAGAAGCGGCACTTTGCGAAGGCCGGAGCGATCTGCTTCGTGCTCAGGGAACCGAGGCCCACCAGGGCCCAGCCGAGCTTGCGTTGGGCGGGCTCTTCGGCGCGGGAAAGTCCGGCAGCCAGAGTGGCACCGAGGGCGGTCTTGAGAAAGGGACGTCGTTGCATGGAGTCGGGGTTGTCTTGAAACGAAGTTGAAGGCTTCGTCACAAGTTCCAAGCCCGATCAACCGAGCAGCCAAAGAATCGGGTTCGGCCAGACGCCGATCACCAGCACGGCCACCGTCAGGATGGCAACGGCGTAACGAGTGATGGGAGGCAGCACAAGGGGCTTCGCATCACTGGCAGCAGCTTGCCACCACATCGCGCGGATCGTCTTGAAGTAGTAGTAGAAGCCAGCGGCGGCGGCGATGAAGCCGAGGCCAACGCCCCACCAGAGCTGGGCCTTCACCGCGAGGGAGAAGACGAAGAATTTCCCGAGGAATCCAGCGGTCAGCGGCACCCCGGCGAGAGCGGCGAGGAGGATCGTGAGGGCGATGGCGAGCAGCGGGTTGCGCTTGCCGAGGCCGTTGAAGTCCTCGATGCGTTCGCCATCGCTCTGGATGCGGATCTGGGCGAGGACGAAGAAGGTGCCGAGGGTCATCAACAGGTAGGTCGCGAGGTAGAACGACACGGCCTTGGTGGAACCAAGCAGGTTGGCGGTGTCGGGGGCCCAGGCGGCCAGCGCGAGAAGCAGGAATCCGGCGTGGGCGATCGAGGAGTAGGCGAGGAGTCGCTTGAAGTTCGTCTGAGGGATCGCGGCGAGGTTTCCAAAAAGAAGCGTGGCGCAGGCGAGGATCAGCAGAAGGCCAAGCACCTGAGTGCGGACCGGTGAGCCCTCTGCCAGAAACGTGGTGAGGAAACGGATCAGCAGGATGAAGCCGGCGGCTTTCGAGCCCACGGAAAGGAAGGCGGTGGTGGGGGTGGGGGCACCTTGGTAAACGTCCGGAATCCAGACCTGCATCGGCACGGCACCGACCTTGAAGCTCATGGCGACCATCACCAGGGCGATGCCGAAGAGGAGGGGGATCGGGGATTGGAGATGTTGGATCTTGGATGGAAGATCAGAAAGATTCATCGTGCCTGTGGTTCCGTAGATCCAGGCGATGCCGTACACGAGGAAGCCGGTGCTGAGAGCGCCGAGGATGAGGTATTTCACGCCAGCTTCCAGCGAGCCGACGTTGCGACGCATGAAGGCGACGAGGATGTAGAAAGAGATCGTGACCAGTTCGAGGGCCACGAAGGCTCCGGCAAGATCCTTGGCCGAGGCCATCCACATCATGCCGGCGCAGGCGAAGACCGGAAGCGCGTAGAACTCACCGGTTCCAGCTTCGGAACCGGGCTCTTCGGTGAACTTGGCGAGCACCGAGCGGAAGTCGATGGAAAGCAGGACGACGAGCAGGGTCGTGAACAGGGCGAAGAGCTTGTAGAAGCGCGCGAGTCCGTCGAAGTGGTAGAAGTTCCAGAGCGGCCAGGTTGTCCAAGCAGGAGGGCCTTCAGCGCAGTCCCAGCAACCACTCTCTGGACCTTGGGCGAAAAACGTCACCACAATTAGGCCGGTTAATCCAGCGGCAGCGATTCCACCGACCCAGGCTTTGGAGGTCTTGGATGAAAAAGCTTCGGCCATGAGGAGGATCAGGCCTAGCGTGACGGTGAGGGCTTCTAAGTAGTAAGCGGGCATTGGAAGAGGAATGACTAATGACTAAATCTTAATGACTAATGGAAGAGGCTGATGACGACGAAGAAAGTGTGTGGGTTCTAAAAATTCTTCGTTTGGTCATTAGGGCTTAGGAATCAGTCATTTCACTTCATCAGGTTGAGCAGCAGATTCGGGTAAAGCCCGACAGCGAGCAGGGCCACCATCAGCAGCACGGCCGGGATCTTGTCCGCGAACGTGAGGTCCGTGACAGACTCGGTGGATTT
>JAIXVN010000537.1 GCA_027483005.1 Verrucomicrobiaceae bacterium | reverse complement strand
TTCGTCACCGGATCGATGAAAGCAGTCCGCTGCATGGGGTGACGCCGGAGTTGCTGGAGCAATGGAGCGCACGCTTCTTCACTTCGATCGTCTGCATCGACACGGTCATCCCCGCCTCAGTCCAGAGCCAGCAGGACTACACCTGGCGTGACGTCCATTTCGACCACCGCTTCGTGGAAATCTATCACGAGCGCGACGACGGACGGATGGAGGTGGACTACGGTCGAATTCACGAGATCGAGGAGGATCCGTTCCGTTAGAATCAGGATTCGGAGCTGCGCTTCGCGGCGGCACGGAGCTTGTCCTTCTTGCTCATGCGCTTGCCCTTGATGCCGCCGGTGGGGCGGTCGGGCGGCTCCAGATCGACGGGCTCGAAGCCGGGGACCTGCTCGCGTGGGAGGTCGAGCTGATGACGCTTTTCGATCAGTCGGAAATGCGCGTGGGTGGCAGCACTGACGAAGCTGACCGCCACACCGGACTCCCCCGCGCGACCGGTGCGGCCGATGCGGTGGAGGTAGTCATCGGTCGAGCGCGGGAGATCGTAGTTCACGACGACGGGCAGCCCGGCGATGTCGAGGCCGCGTGCAGCGAGATCGGTGGCGACGAGAACCTGGAGGGTGCCGGCCTTGAAATTGGCGAGGGCCTGGGTCCGGGCACCCTGGCTGAGATCACCGTGCAAGGCAGCGGCATGCAGACCGGCGGCGCGGAGTTTGTCGGCGACGTGCTCGGTGGAGTATTTCGTGGCGACGAAGACCAGCACGCCGGTCCAGCGGTTTTCCTGGATCAAATGACGCAGGAGCTGGGTGCGGCGCGAGATGTCGACCTCGATGACACGCTGGAGGATGTCGGGTTTCGTTTCCGGCTCCGAGGCGATGTCGATGCGGGTCGGGTCGTGCAGCAGGTTCGTGGCGAGGGCCTGGACCTGGCGTGGAAAGGTCGCGGAGAAGAGCAGGTTCTGGCGCTTCTTTGGCAGCAGGGTCAGAACGCGACGCAGCTCATTGGAAAAGCCCTGCTCGAAAAGACGATCGGCTTCATCGAGGACGAGGGTCGAGAGTTCGGAAAGCGAGAGCGCGCGGTGATCCAACAGATCGAGCAGTCGGCCCGGGGTGGCGACGAGGATGTCCGCGCCGCCGCCGAGGGCGATGAGCTGGGGGTTGATCGAGACGCCGCCGTAAACGATGAGCGTCTTCGGCGGGGCTGTTAGATAGCGTGCGTAGCGTCGGATCGACTCACCGATCTGCGCGGCGAGCTCGCGGGTCGGCACGAGGATCAGCGTCCGGATGAAGCGGCCGCGCGGGCGCTCGGTTTCGACGAGTCGCTGGAGGATCGGCAGGACAAAAGCGGCGGTCTTTCCCGAACCGGTCTGCGCGGAGGCCCAGACGTCGCCGCCGCGAAGGATCGCCGGGATGGCCTCGATCTGGATCGGCGTCGGAGCCTCATAGCCCCGGGCCGCCACCGCGCGGACGAGCGGCTCTGTTAGGCCGAGGGAGGTGAAGGGCATGGGGGGATTTGATTTCAAGAGGTTTGCAGATCGTCAGGTGGTGGCGGGTAGCCTATTTCAGCCAACTTGATGGCGGCCCAGCTTCCAACACGAGCCAGTGAAATGAAAGGGGCGATCACAGCCAACTCCTCGGTCCCACGCATCCTGACAACATTCTCATCATGGAGATCATGAGCCAGGATTCCACCCATCGGATGCAGATAGGCGAAATAGCCGTCGTCCTGAACTCCATCGTGCTTCAACCGGACTGGCGCGAATCCCATCCCAGACATGAGATCACCGGTCTCAGTCTTGGCGACAAGTGGCCTGGAGACATCCACCTCGATATGCGGCTGGGAAACCACCGGAGCAATCTCCTTGTTCATGCGATTGATGGTGAATCCTTCGAGTCGGTAGGCTGTTTCTGGAAAAAGAACCAAATGCAGGCGCATTCGAAGCAGATAGTCCCCCAGACTGCTGTGGTTCACACCTCGATAGAGCCGCTTGAACCAACGCCCGGTTTCCTCATCGTGGAAGACCTGGTGCTCGGCACCTCCCCGCTTTCCCTGGGCTTCCCACCTTCTGAAGAATGCGGCCTCGTCAACCACATGGCCACAACTCTCGGCCCATTTGCGAAGCGCCTTCCGGCCTTCGCGATCGACCGGAGAGAGACGGCTCAGCTCCCGGATGCGGTACGGGAGCTTTGGGATTTCAGATAGTCGTAACCCTTGAGCGCCTGCTCGGTAGTGACTTTCGGCCTGCTCGAAACAGAGGCCACCGATGCCTTCTTCACCAAGGAGTTCGGCTTCGGCACCGAAATGTCGAAGAGCGGTTTCGATGGGGTGGAGTGCATAGCGACACTGCGACCGTAACTCCAGAGCCTGAAAGGTCAAGGCAGCGAGTGGAAGGGATCTAGCTTCGCCCGGCCCGTCGATCCGCCGATCTGGGGGATCAACCGGGGATCTCGGCTCGGGATTCAGCGCCATTTGAAGAGGAGGGACGTGGAGCCCTACGATTGAGCCTGAGACTGGACTGGCGACAGGAATGTCGCCGCTCCTCAGAGCAGATACTTCGCCGCCTGCTCGACGTCCTTGTCACCACGGCCGGAGAGGTTGGCGATGATGATGTCGGACTTGGGAAGGCTGCCGGCGATTTTCGAGATGTAGGCCATGGCGTGGGCGCTTTCCAAGGCGGGCAGGATGCCCTCGGTGTGGGCGAGTTCCTTGAACGCGGCGAGGGCATCGTCGTCGGTGGCGTAGGTGTATTCGACGCGACCGATGTCCTGAAGATAGGCGTGCTCCGGTCCGACGGCGGCGTAGTCGAGTCCGGCGGAAACCGAGTGCGTGAGCTCGATCTGGCCGTCGTCATTGGCGAGCAGCCAGGTCTTGGTGCCCTGGAGGACGCCGAGCTTGCCTCCCTGGAAGCGCGCGGCGTGCTTTTCCGGGAGGATGCCGAGACCGCCGGCCTCGACGCCGACCATGCGGACGGATTCGTCGTTGAGGAAAGGATGGAACAGGCCCATCGCGTTCGAGCCACCACCGACGCAGGCGACGAGCAAGTCGGGCAAACGGCCTTCCTTTTCCAGCACCTGCTGGCGGGCCTCGACGCCGATCACGCGATGGAAATCGCGGACCATCATCGGGAACGGATGCGAGCCGAGGGCGGAGCCAAGAATGTAGTGGGTGTGGTCAACCGTGGCGACCCAGTCGCGCATCGCCTCATTGACCGCTTCCTTCAGCGTCGCCTGTCCGGCGGTGACGGCGCGGACCTCGGCTCCCATCAGGCGCATGCGGGCCACATTGAGCGCCTGGCGTTCCATGTCGACGGCTCCCATGTAAACGACGCACTCCATGCCGAAGCGGGCACAAACGGTTGCGGTGGCGACTCCGTGCTGGCCGGCTCCGGTTTCCGCGATGATGCGGGTTTTTCCGAGGCGCTTGGCGAGCAGGATCTGGCCGAGGGCGTTGTTGATCTTGTGGGCTCCGGTGTGGAGCAGGTCCTCGCGCTTCAGGTAAATTTTCGCGCCGCCGAGCTTTTCGGTCCAGCGTTCGGCGAGATAGAGCGGGGTCGGACGGCCGACGTAGTTGTGCAGCAGGTCGTCGAGCTGGGCCTGGAAGGCCGGGTCGCGTCGGGCCTCGTCATAGGCGACCGTCAGCTCCTGGAGCGGAGCCATGAGGGTTTCCGGAACGAACATGCCGCCGAATTTGCCGAAGTGGCCGGTGGCGTCTGGAAGCTGGGCAAGAGCCATGTGGGAAGTAGGGGTCAGGAGAAGAAAGAATCAAGAGGCAAGACGGATTACTCGGCTTTCCCATCGGGAAGGGAATTCAACCACGGATGAACACCGATGGACACGGATTGAAGAGACCAAACGCGAAAACGTGAATCATTTCATCCGTGTTCATCCTCTTCATCCGTGGTTTCAATTCTCCGATAGAACCGGGAAATCCTCCAGATCCAGGAAATCCTGATCGTGGATGATGTGGGTGAGCAGCGGGACTCCGGTGAGGTCCTCGATGACGCCCTTGTTGGTGATCATGGCGGTGTCGAGTTCGTCGCCGAGCTGGTTGAGGACGATGCCGGCGCAGGTCAGGCCTTTGGCGCGGATGGCGTTGACGGTGAGGAGAACATGGTTGAGGACGCCGAGCTTGTTCGCGGCCACGATGATGACCGGCAGGCCGAGATCGGCAGCCAGATCGGAAATGCGGTAGCCGGGGGCCAGCGGGACTTCCCAGCCGCCTGCGCCTTCGACAAGGACGAGTTCGTGACGGGCGGCCAGCGCCTGATAGCCGGAAACGAGGACCTGCGGGTCGAGGGTCGTGTTTTCCAGCATGGCGGCGACGTAGGGCGCGACGGCGGACTGGAAATGGACCGGATTGATGGCGTCGAGCGGCTCATCGCCGGAGACCTCGGCGAGCAAAAGGGCATCGTCGCGATCGCCCGCGGAGACCGGCTTGTAGCCCACGGCATCGCGGCCTTCCGCGCGGAGGGCTTCGAGCAGGAGGCGGGTGGTGCGGGTTTTTCCCACGCCGGTGTCGGTGCCCGTGATGAAGACGTTCATGTCCGAGGCCTGACGTCTTGGATGGGTCCGGTCAAGGCGTGGCCATGAGAAAGGTGCAATTTTCCCCTTTCCCAAGTCGGATACGGGACCATTCTTGCCGCCACATGACCGCCGACTTTCTTGTCATCGGCGCCGGCATCGCCGGACTGAGCTTCGCCATTCGAGCCGCCAAACACGGCTCCGTCCTCGTGCTCGTGAAAGGCGGGCTGTTCGAATCGAACACCGCCTGGGCCCAGGGCGGGATCGCGTCCGTGCTGCCGCCCGGGTTTTGCGATGAGGGCGACAACGTGGAAAAGCACGTGGCCGACACCCTCGACGCCGGAGCCGGGCTCTGCGACGAGGCGGTGGTCCGGAAGATCATCGAGGAAGGCGCGGCGACCATCGACGACCTGACCGGATACGGCGTGGAATTCGACAAGCAGGGCGGCCATTTCCAGCTCGGCAAGGAAGGCGGCCACTCGGCCCGGCGGATCCTGCATGCGCGCGATACCACCGGTCGGGAAATCGCCCGCGCGCTGGTGGAAACGGCCCGCAACACACCGAACCTGACCATTCTCGAGCACCACTGTGCGGTCGATCTCATCACCACGGCGAAACTCGGAGCCGTCATCGATGATCGCGTGCTGGGGGCCTACGTGCTCGACCGCCAGTCCGGCAAGGTCTCGGTGTTTCACTCGGACCGCGTCATCCTCGCCACCGGCGGCTGCGGAAAAGTCTATCTCTACACCACCAATCCCGACGCCGCGACCGGTGACGGCGTGGCCATGGCGTGGCGGGCAGGGGCGACCATTTCGAACATGGAGTTCATCCAGTTCCATCCGACCTGCCTTTACAACCCGGCGGCGATCGGCCCGGAAGCCCGATCCTTTCTCGTCAGCGAGGCGGTGCGCGGCGAGGGCGGCATCCTCATCAATCACAAGGGCGAGGACTTCACCCGCAAGATCGACCCGCGAGGCTCGCTGGCCCCGCGCGACATCGTGGCCCGCGCCATCGACCGCGAGCTGAAGCGCACGGGCGCGCCCTGCGTTTACCTCGACGTCACGCACAAGCCACAGGGCTTCATGAAGGAGCGCTTTCCCTACATCTACGAGAACCTGCTCAAGTTTGGGATCGACTGCGAAACCCAGCCGATCCCGGTCGTGCCTGCCGCCCATTACCAATGCGGCGGCGTGGTCACCGATGTGGACGGCAAGACCAGCGTGCGCGGGCTTTACGCGATCGGCGAGGTGGCCTGCACCGGACTTCATGGGGCCAACCGACTGGCCTCGAACTCGCTGTTGGAGGGAAACGTCATCGCCCGTCGCGCGATCCAGCAGATAGTCGATTTCTACTCACCGGACAAGGCCCAGGAATCGATCCCACCAATCCCGGAATGGGAGCATGGCGATACGGCCGAGCCGGATGAACTGGTCGTCATTTATCATAACTGGGACGAGATCCGCCGCCTGATGTGGGATTACGTTTCGATTGTTAGAACCGAAAACCGCCTGCGTCGCGCCGCCACCCGCCTGCGGAATCTGAGCAAGGAAGTCCGTGAGTTTTACTGGGGCCATCGGGTCAATGCCGACATCCTGGAGCTGCGGAACCTCGTCACCGTTGCTTCGCTGATCGTCGAGTGCGCGATCCGCCGCAAGGAGTCGCGCGGACTGCACTACACGTTGGACCATCCGGATACCGCCGATCGGGAAAAGCACGATACGGTTCTGCGGAAGTTCTGAGTCTTGAGGTCAGGGGCTGCAACATCCTGAGGTTGGGCTGCGGTCCCCGAGCCGGGTGGTTTGACTCTCGTGGGTTTTTCCGCCATCGCGATGCTCCGTAGGCGTCGCGGCGCGTCCCTCCAGACTTGGAGGTTTCCGCCCGGGGCCCGCGTCTCAGGGGCCGCCTTTTGCTGCTTGCTCAAGGTCCTTGAATCAGGAAAATCAGACCCACCCGGCTGTGATCCTGCCGCATGACCGATCTTCCTCTCCCGCATGACTTCGCCCCGCGCCACCCTCGCTGCGATTCTGAATCTGCTGCTTCTGGCATCAGGTTCGGCTCATGCCCAGAGTCCGGATGCCTCGACCGGAACGCCCCGGGTCGTCATCCCGACCAGCAACCGCCCCGTCGCGCCAGCACGTCCGGTGGAGCCTGCCTCTCGGGTGCCCTATCCGTGGCGGGCGAATGTGACCTGCACCGTCTTCTGGATTGGAGAGTCGCCGAGCGATCGCAATCCAACGCCGAATTACAAGTCGTCCTGGGACCAGGCGTGGACGAGCAACTTCGGGGGATTCGATGATCCAGCACCTGAAAGCCGGATCGCCGACTTCAAGACCGGGGAGTTCAGGCCGAAGTCCTTTTCCCCGAAGCTGAACCCCTTCTACATCGCCCTGCCCTACAACGACGTGCTCG
>JAIXVN010000399.1 GCA_027483005.1 Verrucomicrobiaceae bacterium | reverse complement strand
TTTGAGAGAAACCGTTCGTCAGGCTCAGGTTCTGCAATTTTGAATTACGAACGAACAGCGCCACAGATCCTAAATTGCGTTTTCAAAGGAAATCTCGGCGGCTCTACTATTTACAGCGGCGATATCTACTCACGCCCAGAAATAATTAACTGCACTTTTTCTGGGAACGAAGGAGTGGTTTATAATGCTGCATATTCATCTCCCCAAATTCGAAACTGTATCTTCTGGGGAAACATCCCAAAGCCAGCGGTAACTTTTGACGTTGCCGCTTTAAACACATCTTCGCCTGGCCTTGTTGAAAGCTGTTTTGTAGAGGGTGGCTACGCCGGATCAAGCAATCAGAGCATCAATCCACTTTTCGTGAACCAAAATGCTCCCAGCGGAGTTGATGGAATTTGGGGCACGCAAGATGACGGCCTCAGGCTGAGAAATAATTCTCCCGCGATGGATGAAGGTTCCTCAAGAGCTTGCTTGGGATTCATTGATTTTGACATACGACACATGCAGAGAATTGTTGGTGCCGTCGACGTGGGTGCTTATGAAAATATCAGTGATATCGACCACGATGGTCTACCTGACATTTACGAAACCGGAACTGAAATCTATGTGTCTGCCACTTCCACAGGATCCAAACCTAATGTCGCAGATAGCGATGGTGATGGTATTCTTGATGGTGTCGAAGTCAATATTCACGGAACAAACCCAAATTTGACCGATTCTGATGCGGACGGGTTTGACGATCTTTTCGAAATCAACACGGGGTTCAGCCCGATCAGTGCCACCAGCACGCCAGATGCGCTCTCGACGATCCGCACCGCCGTAGAATTCCGATTCAACGCTGCGAACGGAGTGAACTACCGCATCGAGGGTTCCACCGACTTGCAAAACTGGGACACAATCGAGACAGGCATCATCGGCGCTGGCGGAGTCGTCACCCGGTTCTACAGCACTGAAAACCAACCGAAGCGCTACTTCCGAGTGAAGAGGAACTGAGCTAATCAAATCATTCTAAACCAGCACCATTCACACCCTCTCCCGGGAAACCAGGAGAGGGTGTTTCATTTTTGACAGCGCAGCATTGGCATGAGCCTAGAATCGGAAATCCTCGCTGACCTACGGCAGCTTCTATCAGAGCATGGAGTGAAAGCGCGGTGGAAGGGCATCGACCTGCTCGTGCTCGTAAGCCGGGTAAAGCGCGAACAGCAGATCGACATGGGCGGATTCGTGGATTCTCCCGATCTCAGCCTTCGAGTGCCGAAATTGGCCTTTGCCGGACCACTGCCCAAGTTCGGTGAACGCATCGAGGTGGACGGTTCCGAATACCGGATCTCGCAGGTTTCCAGTCATCCGCGCTCGCCCTTGCTCACCCTCAGCCTCTCCACCACCGATGAGTGACGTGCGTTTTACTGCCAAGATGAAGGGCGGCAGCGACGTGGCGAGGTTGCTCAATCGCTATCCGGAAAAGGTGGGCCGCACCATGGAATCCCTGGTGAAGCAGGAAGCCCGCGGACTCGCCGTCGAACTGGCACGCAATACGCGGCCCTTTGGATTCTCGGAGAAGGCAAAAAAGTTGGGCGAGCGTGCGGTGGCCAAGGACATCAGCGGCGTGTTCGCTCTGCCATCCGCCGCCTTTGAGGAAATCCGCAAGTCCGACCCGGGAGCGGCAGACAGGTTTTGGTCGAACATCCAGAACCGGCGATTCTCCAGGGCGGAAACTGCGCTTCGGTCGTCGAGCTCCGGCTGGAAGGATCTAACCGTCGGGCGTCTCGATCCAAAGCTTCACAAGTGGGGGCAACTGGGTGGCGACAAGCCCAAGCAGATCGTCACCAGCAGCAAGGCGCTCGATACCTACATCGCCAAGATTCAGAAGCGCGTCGGCTTTGCAAAAGGCACCTGGATCAATGCGGCGAAGGCCATCGGCGGTCGGGTTCGTGGATCCGTTCAATGGGTGACCCGTCACAAGCTTTCCCCTGGGACAGCCACCGTAAAGACCGGCGACAAGGCTTCGGTCACGCTCATCAACAATCTCGATTACATCGAAGAGGTTTCCACCTACACCGGAATCAATCTTGCGCTCCAAGTGGCTGCAGGGCGGCTGCGGAAGGCGTTGTCCACGTCGTTGACGAAGATCAATGACAAGGTGAATCGTTCGATGCGCAAAGCAAGTTGACTCGCCTCGTCGATCAAGATGCCCAACCTGATCGAAGACCGCCTCTCATCACTCTTGGCCGAGTGGATCAACGCCAACCGGCCCGAGGAATTTCCTGATTCGACCGCCCTGCCAATTCATGTCGCCAGACGTGATGAAATCCGCACCCGCCCGTGCGTGGTCCTCAATCCCTCGGAAGCGAAGCCGATTCCTGCAATGCCGCACTCCGCACGGGTGAAACTCGATGTGCATCTGTTTTCCCAAGTGGACGACACGCCAGCCGAAACGCACGCAGAATGGGCAGGAAAGCTGGTGGCATTGCTCGGTGGCAAGGCGGCGATCCAAGGAGCATTGGATTCAGACACCTTCGTGCTCCACGACCTGCTAGAACGGGAAAGCGTGACTACACCGGACGAGTCTCGGGGGCGTGAATCCGTTCTCAGCTACGAAGCGATCGTGTCTGCGGTGTGAAAATCTGGGCGGAGTTTGTCGGCTCCCTCATGACATAGAACCGACATGCCTCCGCCCAGATGGATCGGAACAATCCGACCCTATCGATTTTCCAGTTTGTGTCGAGTGGGTTGACACGCCGCACGCCGTCAAATGGCCGCGACTTTCCTTGGCACCACCGGCAACTGGGGCATTCCCCAGGATGAAACCGGAATCATCATCACCGACCTTTCCTTCGACTACTCCAACCAGGAGAAGACCGTTTTGGACAAGGGCGGTGAAATCATCGGTCTCGCACTCTATCAGGAGAAGGCCGAGATCAAGCTGTCCGGCTTGGTGAAGAAAACGGGACCGTTCGCAGGCAAAATTGGTGCGGCTCTGGCTCTCACGAATGCGATTCCCGCCCACATGCAATCCAGTGGCGGCACCACGATCATCAAGCAGATCAGCCGCGCCCTCAACAACGAGGACTTCGAGAAGATCGACATCACCGCCACCAACTATCCGCTGGTGACCTCTGGTGGCGGCGCGTGAACCAACCTTTTCCAAACGAGATACCGATATGAACGCCATCACCCACATTTCATCCACCGCCACCAGCAACACCTGCCTTGCCTCAGCCTTGACGGCAGTGGGTATTCCGCTCGCCGAGAAACCGTTCGTCCGAGTCGTCGGCGATGGCATTCATGGCGAGCGCACCGTTTGGTTCTTCGAGCCACAAAGCGCGGACAATCGTTTCCAGACCAAGGAACTCATCGAAGCGTGGAACGACGAGGCCTGGCACCTGGCCAACCCGGAGCACCCGTTCGCCTACATCAAGTGCGCGCTCATGAACCGTCAGCGCCTGGTGGACAAGGTGAAGCAGGACGTGCCGCTCGGTTGCGTGAGACGCCGTGGCAAGATCGCCTTCATCCCGCTCGATGCCACACCTGCCACTGAAGACCTTTTCCTCAAATACCTCTGAGATCCTATGAACAACCTTGAACGCCAGAAACTGCTCTCCGCTTCCTTCCACAACGTGGAGACCATCATTGCCGGACACTCCATGCGCCCGCTAAATCTGGCAAGCTACGACGTGCTTCTCCGCACCGAGAACCCGCTGGTCAAAGGTGAAATGCCTGCGGACGGCACAACCGAATTTACTTCGGCCATCATGGGATTTGTCTTCACCCACTGCGCACCTTGGCCCGAGGTGGTGCGAGCTTCGTTCAACGCCCAGGGATTCCGAGAAGCGGCACTGATCTTTTGCGGTGGACTCACCCCGACCGACTTTCAGACCGCGCTCAAGAGCCTCGAAGAACAAAGCCGGGAGCTGGAGGCGGCACAGGTCGAAACCATGGGAGACCTCGGCGGAAAAAAGCACCTCCCTGCGACGAACCCGGCTTCCTAGCCGCCCAGGTATTCGCCATCGCCGCCGAAACCGGTTGGCCCGAGGAACGGATTCTGTTCATGCCGTTGGCACGGTTGGCGCAGTATCAGCACTGCCTACTGCGGCGGAATGGGGTGCGGACGGAGTGGAGCCAATCCACTACTACCGGATTGGATCTAGGAGACCAGCTTGCGTTGCTTCGACTCAGGTGGAGTCAGTCGGTTGACGCTGATGCAGGATCATGAGCGCCCTGACCGTCACCCTTGGAGCCGACATCTCCGCGTTGCAGCGGTCCATGGCGGGTGCCACCCAGCTCGTTTCCGCATCTGCCAAAAAGATGGCAAGCCTCACCGCCGCTGGGTTGAAAGTCGGGCTCGGGGCAGCACTCGCTGGTGGCGGCGTAGCACTAGCCGCAGGAATGAAGGCGGTTACTTCCGCCGCCGATTTCGAGCAAACGAAAGTGGCCTTTGCGACCCTGATTGGGGATGCGGGCAAGGCGGAGCAAACTCTCGCGCAACTCCGTGAACTTGGGGCAAAGACGCCATTCGAGTTCCCTGAACTCGCTGATGCCGGCCGCAAGCTCATCGCCTTCGGTGAAGGTTCTGACACGGTGGCCGCGACTCTCGCCCGCATTGGCGACGTGTCGGCGGGCGTGCAGGCACCGGTCAACGAGATCGCGGAGCTCTACGGCAAGGCACGGGTCCAGGGGCGGCTCTTCGCCGAGGACATCAACCAGTTCACTGGACGGGGGATTCCGATCATTGGAGAGCTCGGGAAGCAGTTCGGCGTGTCGGACTCTGAGGTGAAGAAGCTCGTCGAGTCCGGCAAGGTCGGATTCCCCAACATCGAGCGGGCGTTCATCGACATGACCGCGCAGGGCGGAAAGTTCTCGGGCATGATGGAGGCGCAAAGCAAGACGACCAACGGCTTGTTCTCCACCCTCAAGGACACGATCAACGAGGTCTT
>JAIXVN010000366.1 GCA_027483005.1 Verrucomicrobiaceae bacterium | reverse complement strand
GATCATCTGCGGGCCTCCGCCATTGCGGGCACGCTGGACCGCCTCACCGATGATCGTGGTGCAGGCCAGGAAAGGCGTGCCATCCACCGAGTAACCGGGGATGCCATAGCCACGGGCGCGATCAACCGGATCATGACAGGCAAACTGGCGATCCGTCGAGGTCGAGTAGGCGAACTGGTTGTTCGCCACCACGATCACCAGCGGCAGCCTCTCCATCGCCGCGAGGTTCACGCCTTCGTGAAAGGCTCCGGTCGAGGTCGCGCCATCGCCGACGCAGGTCGCGCCGACGACACCCAGCTCGCCTTTCATCCGTCGCGCGAAGAGCATGCCCGCGACCACCGAAACCTGCGCCCCGAGGTGGGAAATCATCGCCGGCATCCCGTCCAGCGGGCGACCGCGATGAATGTTGCCGTCGCGTCCCTTCATCGGACCCAGTACCGAACCGAGGTAGGTCCGGGTGCAGTCGATCAGCGGTTCGCCGAAGGCCGTGCGTCCCGCCTGGTCGCGGATCAGGGCGGCGAAGATGTCCTTTCCCTGCACGAGCGCCGCGCCGAGGCTGGCGCTGACGGCCTCCTGGCCACGACCCAGATACACGCCGCCGACGATCTTGCCCGCCTTGTAGAGGCTGGAGAGCTTGTTTTCCAACTGCCGCGCGCGAAGCATCGCACGAAACGTATTCCGGAGATACTCCCGGTCGATCACCGCCACATCAGCGAAAGGTCTAACGTCCAAATCAGGCACGCCGCCACGCTAGGCAGCCGTCGCGGGGGCGGCAAAGAGAAAGTTCCGGCGGTTTGGGCCGGGAAATTCGGTTCTCCGGGCGTCTGTTTCACTCACGAGCCGGGCCCGTAGCTGGAGCTTCCAGCTCCAGTCGGTCTCCGGAGCGTCCCGCTCCGAGTCTTTCTCAGGATGCCTGGGAGCTGGAAGCTCCCCAAACGGACTGGAGCAGGATGCTCCCAGCCACGAATCCAGTCGGCAAGCTGATCCAATTCATCAGAAACTCCGGAATGATTCCGAAGGCCCGAGAATCCCGAATTCCCCACAAGCGCCGCATTGACAATCAAGCGTTTCCAGAGATCATCAACCCATCAAATCACCCACCAAAAGTTGTTAGATATCCAACTTTGAGTGGGAGAATAGATAATGTTCGGTGGAGAATGAATACTAATATGGCACCGCCCAACTGGCATCAGATGGTCAACATTCCATTGGCAATCCTTTGGATCGTTGGCCTGCCCATATTGATCATTTCGCAATTTTCCATTTCGATTTGGTGGTCGGTCCTGATCATACCGGTTTGGAGCCTCTTGACCGGAAGGATTTCAGATCGCTGGCTGCCAGCTCTCACGAGCCCGATGGTCGAGTGGGCCTTTCGACGTTCTAGATTGGCTGGGCAAGGCAACGGTCCGACCGGAAGCAGAAAGTAGAAGAAGTCTCAGAAGCCGATGACATCAGCAATACACAAACCAATACCGAACACGTCGTGGGTGGCAACGGCGGATAAGATTCCTCGTTCGCTTCGCTCTGTGAGTCCCGTGGCGCCGTGCCACCACATTTAACGTACCACGAAAAAGCCACTGATCCTTCCTTGCTCGGCAATCACCGCCTCGTTCTTCAGTCAGGCGGTTTCAGGGAGTCGGCGGGTCTTTCGGGACGTTTTGATTCTTGCTGCGCTGCGGGGCGCGTTCGACGCGGCTGGCGCTCTGCCAGGCGCTCTGCCAGGCGCTGAGTTTGGCGGGTTTCGGGCGTATTTGTTTTTCAGGATGGCATCGAGTTCCTGAGCCTCATCAGGCGCGCTGGCGAGGAGGGTGCCGATGGCTTTGGTACGGCCGACGCCGAACTGGACTTCAAATTGGCTGGAAAGGGAGGAAATGCGGTAGGGCGCATCTCCCCGACTCTGTGGGCATCTCGCACCGGCTCCCCGGGCCTTCCCGACTCCGAGGAAACTCTCTGGGCATTCGAATTTCGCGAAAACCGCGATGGTTCTTTCCGGGTTGATCCACGCCATGCCTGCCTCTAGTTTTCCAGACGCCGATGGAAACCCCCAAGCCCATAAACCTGTCAACGCCCGAGGATCTGACCTCGGAGCGGCTGCTTCCCGTGGTTTATGACGAGCTCCGCAGGCTCGCGTCGGCGCGGCTGTTCGGCGGCATGCAGGGCATGACCTTGCAGCCCACGGCGCTGGTGCATGAGGCGTGGATTCGGCTTGGTGGGAAAATGGACCGCAGTTGGGAAAGCCGGGAGCATTTCTTCAACGCGGCCGCGCTCACGATGCGGCGCATCCTGATGGACCGCGCCCGACAGAAGGCGAGCCTGAAACATGGCGGCGGAAATGATTCCCTGCTCATCCCGCTCGATGCGCCCGACATGTCGGCCGACGAACGGCTGCTGCTGATCGAGGAAAGCCTGAAGCGCTTCGAGTCGGAGAATCCAGGCGACACCCGCATCGTGATGCTCAAGTTCTTCGCCGGGCTCACCAACCAGGAGGTTGCCGATTCGCTGGGCGTGAACGAGAAGACCGTCCGCCGGAAATGGATGCTGGCCAAGGCGCGGCTTTTCCAGATCCTGACCGAGATCGAACACGACCGGGAGCCGACTGGGCCGACCTGATGTCCGGAAATTTCCCCGAATCCCGAAGTCTGTCCGAACGCCATGGATGATCCGCAGGAAATCGACGAAGTCTTGTTCGAGACGGCGCTCGGCATCGATGAACCGGCATCGCGGGAGGCCTTCTTCGACCTGATCCGCGATGGCGATCCCTCGCGTTCCGAGCGCCTGCGCACCTTGGCATCCGTTCACATGCAGGCGGATCGCTTTTTCCGAAAGGCGGAAGGCGCGAGGACGATCGTGGCGACCGAGGCCGGTGAGGAGTTGATCGATCTAACAGGTCCCTCCGCCCTTGAGGAAACGCCGCGCTCCGCCCCGAGCGAGGGGCCCGGTGAGCGCATCGGGCGTTATCGACTGGAGAAACGCATCGGCGAAGGCGGCTGCGGCGTGGTCTATCTGGCGGAGCAGCTGGAACCGGTGCGACGAAAGGTGGCGCTCAAGGTGATCCGCCTCGGCATGGACACCGAACGGGTCATCGAGCGGTTCGAGATGGAGCGTCAGTCGCTGGCCTTGATGGACCATCCGAACATCGCCCGCGTCCTCGACGGCGGGGCCACGGATTCCGGTCGTCCGTATTTCGTGATGGAGTGGGTGAGGGGAGCCCGCATCACCGATTACTGCGATGTCCAGGAACTCAGCCTGCGCAAGCGCATCGATCTCTTCATCGAGGTCTGCAAGGGCATCCAGCACGCGCATCAGAAGGGCGTGATCCATCGCGACATCAAGCCATCGAACATCCTCATCGACGAAAGCGGCGGCCATGGCCCGAAGATCATCGACTTCGGCATCGCCAAGGCCATTTCAGGAAATGCCGACTCCGGCACGCAGGATTCGTCGCAGGACCAGTTCGTCGGCACGCCCGCCTACATGAGTCCGGAGCAGGCGGATCGCCGCGAGCGCGACATCGACACCCGCAGCGACGTTTACAGCCTCGGCATGTTGCTTTACGAACTGCTGGCAGGCCGGACGCCCTTCGACTCAGCCGAGCTGGCTTCCGTCGGCTTGATGGAAATGCGGAGGATTCTGTTGGAGCGCGAGCCGCCGGTGCCATCGGCCCTGTTGAGTGGCATGAACCCGGAGGACCGGCAGGAGATCGCCGCGCGTCGCAAGTGTGAGCCTGCGAAACTTCCAGTCATTCTCAAGGGCGACCTCGACTCGGTGGTCATGAAGGCGATCGAGAAGGATCGTTCGCGACGCTACGAGACCGTCAACGGACTGGTCATGGACCTGCAGCGTTACCTGGCCCACGTGCCCGTGATCGCGCGACCGGCGAAGCGTGCTTATGTGTTCCGCAAGTTCGTGCGTCGCAATCGGGTGGCGGTCACCGCGGGTTCGGGCATCGTCCTGTCGCTGTTGCTGGGGCTGGGCACCGCCTACACCTACTATCTCCGCGAAAGGGAGGCCCTGGACGAGCAGGTCCGCCTGCGGAAGTTCGCCGACGCGGCCCATGCCAACGAGCTGATGCGGATCGAGGAGGCCCGTGGTTGGGAAGACTTTGCCCACGTTTCCGTGCTGCTCAGCGAGGGCAGGACCGAGGAAGCGGACGAGCAGCTTCGGGCGACTCCGATCGCCTCCATTCGTCTTTCCCCGCAGTCGTCGGTGGTGCTTCGTTCACTGGGAAACTGGAACGCCCTTCGCGGCCGTTGGCCGCAGGCGACCGAGTGTTTCATGATGATGATGAAGGCCGACGACATGAATCGCGGTCAGAATCTGACCACCTCCCTCGATCTGGTGGCCATCAGCAGCGTGCTGATCGAGGGCGGAAAGCCGGAGGACTATCGGGCATTTCAGGCATGGGCCACCGACAGATATGGCAGCACTTCCTCCGCTCCGGACGCCTCGCGGCTGCTTCACGCGATCCTTCTGGCTCCGGTCGATCCGCAGCTCTTGAACCGTCTGGAGGCCTTGAAGCCGATGATGCAGGAGTTCGAGGAGGGAATCGAGCTTGAGGGTTATCGGAGGGAGCGTGAATTGGCGCAATGGCGTGCCTTCGGTCTGGCCCTGTTGGAGTATCGACAGGGGAACTACCAGCAGGCCAAGCGCTGGTCTGATTTCGCGTTGTCATTCAAGGAAAGTCGCGACTACATCCGGGGCGCGCTGGAGCCGGTTCATGCGATGATTTGCTTTCAGCTCGGCGATTTGGAGACCGCCCGCGAGGACCTGGGGCGCTGTCGAAAGCGGATCGAGAAGGCCTTTTCCCCCGAGTTGCCAGCCGCGTATGAGCCCTTTGGCCAGTATCAGGGATTCTGGTGGGACTGGATCATCGCCCGGACCTTGTTCCGCGAGGCGGAGTCCGTGATCTCTGTCGAAGGAGCGGGAGGGTAGCTGGGAAAAGAGGGGGACTGGAAAAAATTTCCGGCCTGATGTCCGGATTTTCCCCGGCTTTTCGAAGTCTGATGAGGACCGATTGTCCGGTTCCCGTTTTAAGACCCGAAACCCACAGCTCCTGATGAAACCCAAGTTCCACACCAATCCGATCCTTCGTGCCCTGCTTGCCGCTGCCTTGATTGGCTCGCCTGGATCGGCGAACGCCGCCACCCGGACCAAGCTGGACAACACGAACAACCTCAATCTGGCCACAAGCTGGTCAGGGGGAAATGTTCCCGGCTCGCTTGATGTGGCCTCCTGGGATTCCACGGTCACTGGCGCGAATTCCACCCTGCTTGGCTCGAACCTCAGCCTCGGAGGCCTTTCCGTCACCAATCCTGGAGGCGCGGTGACGATCGGGGCTGG
>JAIXVN010000176.1 GCA_027483005.1 Verrucomicrobiaceae bacterium | reverse complement strand
CTGTCGATTCCCGACGGCATTCCGATGGTGTGGATGGGCTGGATGCGTGGCCACAGCACGATGGAGCAGGTCTGCGGTCCCGAGTTCATGCCCGCACTTCTTGAAAGGGGACTGTCGGCCAAGCGTCGGCATTTCCTGTGGGGTGGGGGAGAGGGAGTGGTGGAACAGCTTTCCTCTGCGCTGAAGGAGCGGCATCCGGAACTGGAAATCGTCGGTACCTGCACGCCGCCGTTCCGCCCGCTGACCGACGAGGAGGAACTGGCGCTGGTGGATCAGATCATCCGCCTGAAGCCGCACTTTTTCTGGGTCGGTCTGAGCACGCCGAAGCAGGAGCGCTTCATGTCCGGCTTCATTGCCCGGCATGGAGACAAGATCCGCTCGGCGTCGCAGGGCCTGCTGTTCTTCGGGGTCGGAGCGGCCTTCGATTTCCAGGCTGGCCTGGTGCAGGAGGCTCCGAGCTGGATTCGCGGCAGTGGCTTCGAATGGCTGTTCCGCATGGCGATGGATCCCAAGCGCCTGTGGCGACGCTACCTGCGGAACAATCCGCGCTTCCTCGCAGGAATACTGGCCCAACTGAGCGGACTGCGGAACTATCCAATGCGGGGTCTTGCTTCCCAGGACCAAGCCTGATTTTGCCGATGCCTGCCTCACGAGTGTTTGTCAGTGGCTGCTTCGATGTGCTTCATGCGGGTCATGTGCGCTTCTTCGAGGAGGCCCGCGCCTTGGGGGATCACCTGATCGTGTCCGTGGCGTCCGAAGAGTCGCTCTGGCGGCACAAGCAGCGGCGTCCCTCGATTCCGGACGAGCATAAGCAGGTGCTGATCGGTTCGCTCTCGATGGTGGATGAGGTTGTGCTCGGTGAGGGTGGCCAACTCGGGCTGGATTTCGAAGCCCACTTTCGCCGCCTCCGTCCGGAGATTCTGGCCGTGAATTCGGACGACTCGTTCATCGAGTTGAAACGCCATCTTTGCGAGGAGCTGGGATCTCGTCTGGTGGTTCTCCATCCTACCAAACCCGGCGAGGATGTCGTCACCTCCAGTTCGATTGCCCGCTGGATGCAGGCTCCGGAAGAGGCCCCTTTGCGGGTGGACTTCGCAGGTGGCTGGCTCGATGTGCCGAAGTACGCACGGCAGGGAGCCTGGATTGTGAACTGCGCGATTTCGCCGATGGTGTCCCTGAGGCACTGGCCCTACGAGCGCAATGCCGGTCTCGGTGGCAGCGGGGCCTGGGCGCTTCTGAATGGTCGGGACGGGATCGATGCCGAACTCGATCTCGGTGTCGGCTGGCAGGATCCGGCCGTGATTCGTGAATCCGGTGCCTGCGTCTGGCGCTCCGGACCTCGCCCAGCGCTCGAATTCAAATCCAATGGAGAGTTCCTCGTCGGCTGCATGGCGCTGCTGTGGACGGGGAAATCCCACGACACACCGGGAATCGCCAAGCTTGCAAGAGACTTCGAAGCCATCGCCCGCGCCGCCACGATCGCCAGGGCAGCGGTGAAACTTGATGACCTGAACCTCCTTGCAGAAGCAGTCCGCTCCTCCTATCGGGTCCAGCTCGAAGAAGGCATGGAACCCATCCAGCCCCCTGCCGGAGCCCTCGCCTCCAAGTACTGCGGTGGAGGCCACGGCGGCTACGCCCTCATCCTTTTCCCCGGACCCGATCAACGGAAATCGGCGCTTGAAGAGACCCAGGACCTCCGTCCCATCGAGCCCTTTTCACGACTCTGACCGACCCATGTCGTCCCACATCCATCCCGAGTTCCACCGTTTCCTTGGTCGTCATGACAAGGAAACCCTTCTCGGCCAGAAAGGGCTCGTCGTCTGGATGTGCGGGCTTTCCGGCTCCGGGAAATCGACCATCGCCAACGCCGCCGAGCGGGTGCTGCACCAGCAGGGGCGCTTCACGATCATTCTGGACGGTGACAACCTTCGGACCGGCCTCAATTCCAACCTCGGCTTCAGCGATCAGGATCGGCTCGAAAACATCCGCCGCATTTCGGAAACCGCCAAGGTCCTGGCCTCCAACGGCGTCATCACCTTCGTCTCCGCCATCACCCCGCGCGGCGAACTGCGTGATCTTGCCCGGGGAATCCTCGGCGACGATTTCTTCGAGGTTTATGTGAAGGCCAGCTTCGAGGCCTGCGAGAAGCGCGACGTGAAAGGCCTCTACGCCAAGGCCGCCAAGGGCGAGATCCCGAACTTCACCGGCCGTGACAGCTCGTTCGAGCCGCCGGTCAACCCTCAGCTCGTCCTCGATACCGAGCAGTTGACCATCGAGGACGCCGCTTTCGAGTTGCTCGAAGCCATTCGTGGCCAACTGCATCTGGTCGATTCCTGAGCTACCTCCATGCGCCCTCCCTTGGATCGGCCCAAGCTCGAACGTTTCCTCAGGGCTCTGGGGCAACGGGTGCGAGGAGAAGGTCGGATCTATCTCACCGGCGGAGCGACAGCCCTTCTGCATGATTGGAGAGCGATGACCATCGACATCGACCTGAAAGCTGACCCGGAGCCTTCAGGATTCTTCGAAGCGATCGCCTCGTTGAAAGACGAGCTCTCCGTCAATGTTGAACTCGCCGCTCCGGACCAGTTCATTCCTCCACTCCCCGGTTGGCGTGAGAGAAGCCTGTTCATCGTACATCATGGAGAACTCGATTTCTTCCATTATGATCCCTACAGTCAGGCGCTCTCCAAGTTGGAGCGCGGCCACAGTCGGGACCTTGCAGATGTAGCGGCCATGCTTCGACTCGGGTTGATTCAGACCGGTAAACTTGAGGAACTCTTCGGGAAGATTCAGCAAGACCTGATCCGCTATCCGGCGGTCGATCCAGGCTCCTTTCGGGACGCGGTCATGAGCTTCATCCACACCCACCCCAACGCGTGATTTCGCTCTCGGAACCTCTCGAGCATCTCCCCGGTGGCTCCAGAATCGCAGCCGGACTTGCGGATCGTGCGGCCGGTCGCACGGGGATCAATGCTTGCCTTGTCAGGATCGCCTCCCCCCGACTTTCGAAAGCCGGCTATCTGGAATCACCACAAGCGCCCGACCTGACGGCGGAATTGGACCTCTATGAGATTCTTTTGACCGAGCCCGGAAATCCTTATGGGCGCTACAATGCGCTGTTGCGTGAACTGATCAGCTTCGAACACGCGCTCGACTCTCTTCATGCCGGAAACGGCAAATCCTGATAAAGTTGCTAAAGTTGGTAATTATTACTTGCCTGCGCGGAGGAGTGTCATTACCTCCTCGCCGCCCTCCGGCCTCAAGCCGTTGATTTCCAGACCAACCGTTCTTTTCCTGTGCCCAGCTATCAGCTCTCCCACCTCGACCAGATCGAAGCCGAGGCGATCTTCATCCTCCGCGAGACGGCCGCCCAGTTTGAGAATCCGGGCCTGCTTTTCTCCGGCGGAAAGGACTCGATCGTCATGGCCTGGAT
>JAIXVN010000448.1 GCA_027483005.1 Verrucomicrobiaceae bacterium | reverse complement strand
TCGACGACGTGAAGCAGGAACTCGGCATGAAGGAGGGCTTCGACGTGGCGCTGGAAATGTCCGGCCATCCCTCCGGCCTGCACGACATCCTCACCCACACCTCCAACGGCGCGAAGGTTTCGCTGCTCGGAATTTTCCCGGAAAAGGTCGCCATCGACTGGGACAAGGTCATCTTCAAGGGCCTGATCCTCAAGGGCATCTACGGTCGGGAAATGTACGAGACTTGGTACAAAATGAGCAGCATGATCCGCGCGGGTCTGGACATTTCGCCGGTGATCACTCACCGATTCCACTACACCGAGTTCGACAAAGGCTTCGAGACGATGATGTCGGGCCAATCGGGCAAGGTGGTGCTGGATTGGACGGTCTAACAGCCTTCTGATTGCGAACCAGCCCGCGAAACCCCATCCATTCCTCATGTCCTTCCTGCCGAAGCCGTTCGCCCACCCCTACGAGATCGCTCCCGAGTATTCGAAAAGCGCGGTGTATCTCTCCTGCGAGTTCGCGCTCGACCAGAGCTTCAAGATCTACTCGGGCGGCCTCGGCTTCCTGGCCGGCTCCCACATGAAATCGGCGGCGGCGCTGAAGCAGAACCTGGTCGGCATCGGCATCTGCTGGTCCTACGGCTACTACAACCAGACCCGTGGCGACGACGGCGGGATGGCGGTGCAGTTCCGGCGGAATGAATACACCTTCCTCCAGGACACCGGCATCCGTTTCACCGTCCCGGTGCATGGCCATCCGGTGTGGGTGAAGGCGATGTATCTCCCGGCGGAGGTGTTCTCCACCGTGCCGATGTTCTTCCTCAGCACCGATGTGGAGGAGAACGACGAGCTGTCCCGCGCGATCACCCACCGGCTTTACGACAATGACCCGCTGCGCCGCATCGCGCAGTACATCGTGCTCGGGGCCGGTGGAGCGAGACTGGTGGAGGAACTCGGAGTCGATCCCGAAGTCTGGCATCTCAACGAGGCCCACGGGCTTTCCGCCGCTTTCCGATTGTACGAGAGATATCGTAGCAAGGAGGAGGTGAGGAAGCGCCTCGTGTTCACCACCCACACGCCCGAGGAGGCGGGCAACGAGAAGCACGACTTCAAGCTGCTCCACGATTTCTCGTTCTTCGGCGGCGTGCCGGAGGCCGAGGTCCGCGAGATCACCGGCATCCACGACGCCGTCTTCAATCACTCGCTCGCCGCGCTCCGTCTCGCCCGCATCGCGAACGGCGTTTCCGAGCTCCACGGCCAGGTCTCGCGGGACATGTGGAAGAGGTTTCCCGACATCTGCCCGATCACCCACGTCACCAACGCCCAGAACAAACGCTACTGGGCGGACCACGGACTGGAAGCCGCCCGCCTGCGCGGCGACATCGAGCTGCTCGGCAATCGCAAGCGCGAGCTCAAGGAGCGACTGTTCCGCCTCGTGGCCGACCAGACCGGCAAGCTGTTCCGGCCCGATGTGCTGACCATCGTGTGGGCGCGACGTTTCGCCGGCTACAAGCGTCCCGACCTGATCGCGCGCGACATCCGCCTGTTCCGCGAGCTGATGACGAACTCGAAGCGCCCGGTGCAGCTGATCTGGGCCGGAAAGCCCTATCCTTTCGACTTCGGAGCCATCGAGACCTTCAACCGCCTCGCCCAGCTCACGCGCAATCATCCGAATGCCGCCATCCTCGTCGGCTACGAGCTGGAGCTTTCCCGTTTCCTCAAGAACGGAGCCGACATCTGGCTCAACAACCCGGTGGTCACCCGCGAGGCCTCCGGCACCTCCGGGATGACCGCCGCGATGAATGGCGCGGTCAATCTTTCCACTCACGACGGCTGGGTCTGCGAGTTCGCGAAGAATGGCGAGAACAGCTTCATCATCCCGGCGGCCGACCCGGCGCTCTCTCCGGAATCGCGCGATCGCCATGACCTGCTCGGGTTCCACTCACTCATGGAGGAGACCGTGTTGCCGCTTTACTACGATGACCCGGCCGGATGGTCGAAACTGGTGCTCCAGTCGATGAACGATGTCGTCCCCTTCTTTGACTCCGACCGCATGGCTGCGGAGTATTTCAAGAAGATTTATGCCGGAGATTGACCGGCCGCAGACTTGCCGCTGAGCTTGGACTGTCTGCCATGCCAATCCCACCAAAGCGGCCCAAAACCTCCACCCCCCGCGCAGGGTCATCCCCCATCGAGGACTCCTCCATCTGGGAGCCTCTGGATGCGGTCGATCAGCCTGCGCCAAAGCCGACGGTGGAGGACAAACCCGGGAGAATCGTAGCCGGGCTGGTGTCGCCTGGCCGCGACTCGATGGAGGCTGAGGAAATCGTCCTGCGACTCAGCGAAAGGCTGGGACCCTGGAAAATCGATGTGAGCCCCGAGGCGATCGCGGCTCACGCGGGCGACAAGTGGTATGCCCGCCATGATCCAGAGGTGGTTGTTTTCGCCGAATCGACCGCCGATGTTTCCGCCGTCATGGCCTTCGCCCACCACAACCGGGTCCCGGTCACCACCCGCGGGGCCGGGGTGGGTTACGTGGGCGGCTGCGTGCCGATGAAAGGCGGCATCGTCCTTTCCACCGCGCGGATGAACCGGATTCTGGCGATCGACACCGCCGATGGCGTCGCCGTGGTGCAGCCCGGCGTGATCACCGCCGCCCTTCAAAAGGCGGCCCACGAGGTCGGTTGGGAGTATCCGCCGGATCCCGCCTCGCTCAAGGAGTGCTCGATCGGCGGAAACATCGCCACCAACGCCGGCGGTCCGCGCTGCCTGAAGTACGGGGTGACCCGTAGCTACGTCCTCGGACTCGAAGTGGTGCTGGTGAACGGCAAGGTCATGCGGGTCGGCGGCCGCCTTCACAAGAACAAGACCGGCTTCGACCTCTGCGGGCTCTTCACCGGCTCCGAGGGCATGCTCGGCATCGTGACCGAGGCCACGCTCCGCCTGATTCCCAGGCCCCAGACCCGTGCCATGCTCGCGGCGATCTTCCCGGATTTCCCCACCGCCGCCGCTGCCGTGCAGCTGGTCCTGAATTCCGGCCATCTGCCGTCCGCACTCGAAATCGCCGACGCCTTCACTCTCGCCGCCGCCCGCAAGCGGCTCGGAGCCGAGGTCTTTCCGGAGGGAAATGCCCACCTCATCGTCGAGATTGATGGCCGGCACGCCGCCGTGAGTTCGGAGCTGGAGGAGCTCCACCAGCTCCTGCTGCGCGCCGGGGCGTCCTTCATCGACGTCGCCCCCGATGAGGAGGCCTGCAATCGCATCTGGCAGCTTCGCCGCGAGTTTTCCTACTCCCTGCGCGACACCGGCCTGACCAAGCTCAACGAGGACATTGTCGTGCCGCGCTCGAAGCTGGTGGATCTGGTCAACTTCGCCCGTACGCTGGAGACCGAAACCGGAATTCCCATCGCCTGCTTCGGCCACGCTGGAGATGGCAACATCCACACCAACCTGATGGTGAAGGATTACGAGAATCCGGAAGTCCGGGCCAAGGCGGACGCCGCACTGGACATCCTGTTCCACTGGGTCCTCGCCAACGGAGGCGCGATCACCGGCGAGCATGGCGTCGGGCTGGCCAAGAAGCCCTGGATCCGTGACGCGCTCGGCGACACCTCCCTCGCCGTCCACCGTTCGCTCAAACTCACCCTCGACCCCCACGGCATCCTCAATCCCGGGAAATTTTTAGACCCATAAGCCCGACGGGGTCGATTGACAGGTCGGCCGCGATCCAGCAGCCTGCCTGACGATGCAAGCGCAACCAACTCATGCCCAAGTGACCCCGCGCACAAGCGTGTTCCAGCTTTCCTGCTGGGTGCTGGGCGTTCTGGCCTTTGTTGAGCTTCTCAGCGCCGGCCTCGCGCTGGCCGCCCGCATGGAATCGTCGCGCCAGGTCCAGGTGGTGGAACGCGAGGTCACCAGGTTCGTGCCGATGCCGATGGAGCCAGCGGCGGTGGCGGCGGCTCCAGAGGTCGCGAAACCTTCCGCCTCCCTCGTCGCCAGACCCCCCCAGCCAGAGGAGGCCCCGATGCCCGCCCAGGTCCAGGCCCGTCCACTGACCACCCCGTCCATCGCGGATCCAGTGGTGGAGAAACTGGTCATGGAGGCCCGCAAGGCCCGCGTCGCCGGGGACATGGTGCAGGCCATCACCAAGCTGGAGGAGGCCCATTCCCGCGAGCCGAACGATCCGAATGTCGAATACGAACTCGGCCTGGTCCACGAGGCGATGGAGGTCTTCGAGACCGCGTCGGAACATTATCAGAACGTCATGAACATGGGTGCCACCAAGGCCGGTGCGCTCTACCCTCTGGCCACCGCCAAGCTGCGCGATGGCATCAAGGACGCCGCCGACATGCGCGGCCAGCTCTCACTGGGCCGCACCCGGATCTTCAAGGATGTGAACTATCAGGATGGGGAGCGCATCGTGCTGACGATCCCGGTTCAGGCCGCGCCCGGCACGACGATCAGCGCGGACGATTTCTTCGTGACCGTCAATTTCTTCGACATCATCCGCGGCAAGGAGATCGTGCCTTCCTCGGAAGAAACCAGCATCCGTGAACACAAGTGGGTCAGCGGCGCGATCGACTGGGTCGGCGGCGAGGAGCTGCTCCGCGTCACCTACGTCCTGCCGCACCGGGACGTGCAGGACGAGCACCTCTTCGGCCAGCGCGTTTACTACGGGCAGTCGGTCGAGCTGAACTACAAGAACGAGATGATCGACCTCCAGGCCTGGCCGCGCGACCTCGCCGCCCGCAACCAGAAGCCGGTCCAGACCCAGCCCGGCCTGCCGGACGCGCCACCGGAGTTTCTCGACAAGGACACCCTGCCGCCCGGCTTCAATCCGGACAACCCACTGCTTCCCTTGCCGCCCCTGCCGCGGTAAGGTTTCCCCTTTTCAAATGGACCTTTCTCCCGACGACACCCGCCTCGGCGATTATCGACTCAAGGAACTGCTCGAAGAGGGCCCGATCACCCGGACCTGGCTGGCCGAGCAGATCGCCGTCCGCCGGGATGTGCTGATCGATGAGTTGCGCCCGGAAATGGGGCAGCACCGCGCCTCCTTCCTCGCCGACATCCGCGCCAAGGCCGCGGTGGACCATCCGCTGATCGGATCGGTCTATGAGGCGGTGGCGGATGCCGAGCACTGCTTCTTCGCTCGTGAACGGTTGCCTGGTGCCACCATCGGCGAAAGACTCCGCGCCGGAGCGACGCTGAAGCCCTTGGTGGTGGCCCACGTCCTGAGCCGCGTCGCCGAGGCCCAGCTTCATCTCGAAAGCCGCGGCCAGGACTGTGCAGCCCTGGACCCCGACGACATCCATCTGGAGGAAAACGGGGTGATCCGCCTCGTCAATCTCGCCCTCGCGGGACAACGCCCGGCCCAACGCAGCCGGCAGGACGTGCTCGCCCTCGGCAGCAGCCTGGTGCCCCTGATCGGGGATTCCCTGCCCGGTGCCACCCGCACGCTGACGCTTCTCTCGTGGATGCGTGGCGAAGGCGTGGCCGAGCCGTTGAGCTGGGAGCAGATCCACGTCTATGCCGGCCAGATCGAGCAGCAGCTTTCCGAGACCGCCCAACCGCTGGCCCCGCCGACCGCCAGCGTCGCGGATGCGAAAAAGCCACCGATCGCGCTGATTGGGGGCGTCTCCGCCGTGGTGCTCGTCGGAATCGGAATCGGCCTGATGAGCCTGAAGCCAGGCCAGCCGTCCATTCCGCCGTCTAAACCGCTGCCCGAAGCCGTGTCGATCCCAGCCGGAAACCACCCCACTCCCGAGGGCCAGATGATCCAGCAGCGGGCCTTCCGGCTTTCCGCCCACGAGGTGACCATCGGCCAGTACGCGGAATTTCTCGAAACCCTCGGCATGCTGGCCCGCGATCAGCGCGAGCGGACCTTTGACGAGGAATCCCAGCCCCCTGCCAAGTCCGGCCACGAACCGACCGACTGGGCCAATCTTTACGCCGCCGCGAAATCGAACGGCGTCTGGATGGGTCAGCCCGTCACGCTCGACTCGCCCGTCGTCGGCGTGGACTGGTGGGACGCCATGGCCTTCTGCGGCTGGAAGCAGGGCCGCCTGCCGACCCAGGAGGAGTGGTATGCCGCGCTGCGCCAGCAGCTGGAGCAACCGTCCGGCATCAAGCCTTCCAAATGGCTGCCCGTGACCGCGGAAACCCCGGACCGCACCCCGGTCGGCCTGCTTGGCATGGCCGGTTCGGTGGCCGAATGGACCCGCCGCCCCGGCACCAATCCCGCCAATCCGCTCGGCCAGAAACTCTGGGTCATCATCGGAGGCTCCTACCTGAAGCCCGCCAACGGCGCCCTCGCACGCGAGTGGACCGAAGACCGATCCCTGCGCCGCCCGGACCTGGGCTTCCGCCTGGCCACGGATGCGCGGTGACTGCGCCAACTCACCGGCTGTGGCACCGCAAAGCAATGGCTGGCAGGCAACCGGACGGGCGGGATGCCGCGCCATTGGAGCCTGAGAGTGGGGATTCTGGCGCTGGCATCGAACATGAGGGCCTTTTTAGGCCCGAGCCACCCGATCTGTCCCTCCCTTCGTCCGGCCATCCGGATCCCAGCACAACCGCTCATCCATCCCGCGATTCTTCGTTCTTCAACAGGCTGCTAGAGGCCTTCCGGAGGTCCGGAAAACCCATGTGATGAATCACGATCCTGGCCATGCATCCGCCAGAGAAGCCAGAACAGCAGGGCCGAGCGGGCGCTCCAGAGCAGGGTCCGCAGCCAGTTGCCGGCGATGAGTTCCCGGATCACCGACTCGGACGCGCCCTGCTCGAGTCGCGCATGCAGGGGCACTTGCCACAGCCAGGTCGTCGCCCACAATCCGAGCACAAGGGCCGCGCCCAGCCGCATCGGGATCCGCAGCGGACCGGTCTGGCGGTTCCACAGGGCCGCGAGCGCCAGCCCCAGCTCGGCGAGCATCAGTGGCGCCACCAGCACGCTGATTCCGGACGTGTGGGCTGCATGATAGGCCGGAAACTCCGCCGGTCCGACTCTCAGAAACTGCGGATAGGTCAACAGTTGGACCTGCCAGATCACTCCGGTCATGGCGGCCGCGACGAAGGCTTGGGCCAGGAGCAAGCGATCGACACCAGGAGTAGCTTTCCCGTCCGCGTCTGCGATTCCGATGGTTCCCATGCCGTCAATCATGGACCAGAATGGCCGCCCGGGCCAGAGCCGGATTCAGGCTCGCAAGGGTTTCGCTCGGCAGGTGGCAGTTTCTGGCGAAGGTCCATTGCTGAATTCAAGGAGGTCTTCCTGACCCCTGAATCCTGACCCCTGGCCACTCAAGAAAAGAGTCACACCTTCCCAAGCCCCATCTGCATGGCGAGGCTTCATGAGACATGCCCGGTTCGATCAAGTGGGTCGTTGTTTGGCCCGAGGGGAATGATGAAACCTCGACTCCCAAGAGTCGCACGGGTCGGGGCACGGGGGACTCGCAAATCGGATTGATGAATCTTTCAGTCAGGAAGTCGCAACCGAGCCACACGTGGGGATTGCTCCCCGAAATCGACCACCATGATCGAAACCCCGGCCTTCCCCCTTGCGCGGGGATGGATCGGTGCCATTTCACTAACTCCAACACCGCAATCGAAACACCTGGATTTCCGAATCCACTGTTTCCTTTGAGAGGAAGGGAACCCGAATCATGACAAGGCCAACCAAGGACGATGTGGAGCGGCTCAGCCGTGGCGAGCCGACCCGCGCGCGGATCGGCAGCCGCCGGATCGGGCATCGGCTGACGCAGAAGGAGCGGTTGCTGTTCGAGGCCGCCCGGCGTCAGGGCTTTCTCAAGATCCCCGTCACCGGCATCCGACCGAACGTCGTAAACATCTATCGACTCTGGTGCGCGGCGCAGGGACGTGACTGCCTTGTCAAGGGTGGGCCGGTGTCTGACGGTTAGCCTGAGGCCCGGGTGGCCTGATGATCAGACTCTTCTGCGGCTTCTCAAGGCAAGGAGGGCAAGGCTCGCGCCCAGCAAGGTGGAGCTCCCCGTTTCAGGGACGGTCACGAGGTTGTTGTCCAGGGTCACCGCGCCGTTGAGCGTCAGGGCCCGACCCGTGAGGGTGGCGCTGGTGTTGAGGGTGATGGACTCCTGGGCGAGGATGGAACCGACGAAATCGGAGCCCACTCCCAGGGTGGCGGAACTGCCGACCTGCCAGAAGACATTGGCGGCCTGGGCCCCGTTGGTCAGGTTCACGCGGCTGCCTACACCGGTGATCAGCGAGGTGCCGGCCTGGAAGATCCAGACGGCGTTCGGATCGCCGCCGCCATCCAGCGTGAGCGTTCCGGTGAGAAAAAAGGAACTCGAATCCTTGTAAACGCCGGTGGCGAGGGTGAGCCCGCTCAAGTCCGTGATCGGCGGAAAGGTCACCAAGGGCGTCCGTGAAGCGGCATCGCTGTAGGCGGCACCGAGGTCGAGTTTGGCCGACTGAGTGACTCCATCTCCGGCGTGGTTGGCTCCATTGAAGACGACATTTTCAAGTCCGGTGATCGAGGTGACGGCGAACGAACCAATGTCTCCGCGAATCAGTGTCGAGTTGACCGGACCGGCTGCGGTGATCCCCTCGCCGGCCAGCACCGCGAAACTCGATGCCTCTACGAGGTCCAGCGCCAGCACGGTGGCGCTCGTGTCCTGAATGAGGAAGGTCGAGGCCGCGAACAGGGACAAGCTGGTGGCGAGACGCTTGTTGAGCCTGGAGATGATAGGAGATGGTTTGACTGGTTTCATGGTCGGCGAGTTCTTGATGAGGTTCGAGATGCTTCAGAAATCAAGGAATCGCATCTTTGACTCGAAGGTAGTCATCAGGAATCCTGGCCGCCATTGGGTATGCACCCCAGATCCTCCCGGAGTCCGCCAGCCTGGCCGTGGGGGAAAGCGCTTTCGAGAATGACGAACTCCTGAAGACACCCTGAAGGGATGACCATGAGCGGAGACTGCCAAAAACTCCCCGCAAGCCACGGGACTTGCGGGGAGACCATGGAACAACCGGGAGATGGATCAGCGTCTGCCGGGGCGGGGCTGGAAGGTGACGCGCAGGGTCTTCTGGCCGACGGTCGGCGTGGCGGTGCCGGTGCTTTCGTCAGCGGTCGAGCGATGGGCTGGGATCACCTGGGTGCCGGTGCTTGCGGGGTCGAACGAGGGATCGCCCGTGGGCACTGGGATGTTGAACGAGGTGCTGCCGGTGGTGGTGAGGCCGAGATCGTGGTCGATGAACTGGCCCCAGCCATAGACCCAGCTCGACATGTTGCGCGCATTCGAGAACTGGGTGGTCAACTCGGCGACTTCGTTGCTGATCAGCCGTGGATTGGGCCTGGTGGCGCCGCTTGGCTCGGAAATGCCATCGGCATAGGCGGCGGGAGCGATGCGCAGCAGGTCGGCGCCGGCGGCTCCCCAGGCGAAATGGAAGGGATTGTTACCAGATCCATCGTAGCTGGCGGGGGGCATGCCACTGTCCGGACCTTGATGGAGGACGGCGGGCAGCGAACCGGCTCTCGCGGTCAAACCCGCAAGGGTGGTGTCAGGATGGAAGAAGAACACGTTGTCCTGGAGCTTGGTGATGCTGGTATTCCGGCGGATGACGTCGGACAGGCGGGTGGCATTGATCGCCGCGAGCTGGCGACCGAAGAAGCTGCGCTCATACCAGTTGCTGTCGCCATCGCGGCTGCGCTCGAACTGATCGACCAGGATGCGCCGGAAGGTCGGGCCGACGCTTGATCCCGGGAGATGATCCTCGGCGAGTCCAGCCACCCAGAGGTCCATCGAGTTCACATCGCCATAAAGCGTGGTGAGCTTGGCCTGGAGCGAGGGGTCCTTGGTGATCTGGGAAATGCTCGTGACCGGTGGCATGCCGTAGGCCTTGCGGACGGTGTTGTAGTCGGCGAGTCCGTGGTCACGACCGCGCTGGATGTTGAGCGAGGCGAGGTCGAGTCCACCGGAGCCGGGAGGGCCGAAGAGGAAGTCGCGCAGGCCGGGAACGATCTGGGTGTCGACCTCCTGGGCATTGTCGGTGGCGAGGTATTTCAGGAGTGGATCGGGACCGAGCGCCTTCACCGGCTGGGGATTGAAGAAGGCGAAGGCGAGCTCGATTCCGTCGGCGATTTCGTTGCCATCGTTGTCGAGGAACTCGATGTCATCATTGACCAGCGTGTGGCCGATCCGGAAGGCGGCGGTGGTGAATTCGGTGGCCATTCCGGCATTCACATCGGGTTTGTAACCGGTGTAGCGGCGGAGTGGGTCCGGTCCGAGCAGGGCGGGCAGGAACTCGCGGTAGGTGATGGCCTGGATCTCGGCGATCACCAGCTTGCGGGCGCGCTGATAGATCTGCTCATCGGTCAGCCTTGGATTGGCGGCGGCGATGGCAGTGGCGAGCTGGTTGTGCTCGCGCAGGAAAAGGGTCTGGATCGAGGCGAGCTCCGGATTCTCATTCGCCCTCACATCTCCGGCGAGGAAGAGCTGGTCGTCGGAAAAGAAGTGGGCGTCGTTGGCATTGGCGAGCCCATCGGTGTTGAGCGGCAGGAGGTTTCCGGCGCTGGTTTTCAACAGTCCACCCTGGAGGGTGCGGAGGGCCTTGGCGCGGGTCTCGTCGGAGCCATAGACCATCGAGCCGTCGAGGTAAGCGGAGATCTCGGTGATCTGCTGCCGTGGGTTGGGCGTGCTGGCCTTGAGCGTGAGATCATTCGCGCCCTGGGTGAGGTTGACGGTGGCTGCGAAGTTTCCCCGGGGATCGAGGACAAGCGGCTTGCCGTTGAGAGTGGCGGTGATCTGCGAGGCGGAGTAGATGTCATGGCTCACCTTTCCACGGATGACGGTCTGGGGCGTGCCGACCACCGCGCCATTGGTGGGGACGACGTTGCTGAACGAGGCCGTGGG
>JAIXVN010000093.1 GCA_027483005.1 Verrucomicrobiaceae bacterium | reverse complement strand
GAACTCGATCTGATGGTCGAGATCGCCCGCTCGATCGGCCGCTGCGGCGGCGTGATCGGAGCCCGCATGACCGGTGGTGGATTCGGGGGCTCAACCGTGACCCTTTGCGAATCCAACAAGGCCGAGGCCATCGCCGCGACGCTCGCTGCAAGATACGAAGCCGCCACCGGCATCAAGCCTCAGATCTTCGCCTCTCGCCCCTCGCAAGGCGCACATCTGGTGAAGTAGCACAAGTATGCAATTTGTGTGCGGGGTGGAGCCTGATCGAAACCCAAGCTGACCCGATCCCCAGAAGGTCCGCCGCCCCCTGCCCGCAACTTCCAAAGTTGCGCTACTTCCTCCCCAGCTTGCAAACCCGCTTGAAATGTTTCGGCTCGACCGGAGTGATCGAAAGCCGCGTGCCTTTCTGAAGCACCAACATGCCCTCAAGCGCCGCGTCCTCTTTCAACTCCGCCAGCGGCACATAACGCGGAAACCTTTCCACGAACTCGAAGTCCACCAGCCACCAGCGCGGCTTGTCCTCGCTGGCCTTCGGATCGAAATACTCGCTCTTTTCCTGGAACTGCGTCGGGTCCGGATAGGGCTCGCCCACCACCCGCGCGACCCCCGCCACGCCGGGAGGCACGGCGTTCGAGTGGTAGAAGAGCGCCAGATCGCCCGGCTGCATGTCCTTCCACATGAAGTTCCGCGCCTGGTAGTTCCGCACGCCGCTCCAGGGCTCCTGTTTCACCTTCGCGAGGTCATCGATCGAAAAGACATCGGGCTCGGACTTGATCAACCAGTGGCGCATGGCGGAAAGATGGGAGACAATCCTCTGGTGGAAAGCGAAAAGAGGCGACCGGAGCGACCGCTTGCATCCGACTTCCGGGCGTATTACGTTCTGCCCATCGATATGGAAACCGTCACCCTTTCTCCCAAATTCCAGGTGGTGATCCCTCGGGTGATCCGGGATGCGCTCCATTTGACACCCGGCGAAAAACTCCACGTGATCCGCTATGGTGACAGGGTGGAATTCATCCCCGTTCGCACCGTCAAGTCGATGCGCGGATTCCTTCGCGGGATGGACACGAAGGTGGCGCGTGAAGCTGACCGGCTGTGACCATGAAGAACGTCGTCGATTCATCCGGCTGGCTGGAATACCTGGCGGACACCAGCCGGGCGGAGCTTTTCGCGCCGGCGATCGAAGACACGGAGAATCTGATGGTGCCGGTGATCACGCTCTACGAAGTCTTCAAGAAAGTGCTGCGTGAGCGGGGTGAGAATGACGCCCTGCAGATCGTAGCGGTCATGCAGCAGGGAAAGGTCATCGAGCTGGACTCATCACTCGCCTTGGAAGCGGGACGGCATCCGCTTCCCTTGGCGGACAGCCTGATCTATGCGACCGCGCTGCGCCATCAGGCCTTGCTCTGGACTCAGGACGAGCATTTCAAGGGCCTGGATCAGGTCCGCTTTTTCCCGAAGACGGCCTGAAGGCGGCTACGGTGGAGGAGTTCCACGATTGGAACTTGAAACTTCATGGCCTTCGCATCGAATGCGGCCATGACTCCGCGCGTGAAAACCATCGCCTCGATCACCGTCGGGGAGTTCTTCGAGCGACATGCCGAGGTGCTTGGACTTTCCCTGCATGGCGAGAGCCACGGTTTCGATCGCCTGATCAGCGAGCCGGCCATCAACCGCCCCGGACTCGCCCTCGCCGGATTCTTTTCCTACTTCGCCCGTAAACGGATCCAGGTCCTCGGCAACTCGGAGCTGGCCTACCTGAAAAAACTCCCGGATTCCCAACGCGCCGACCGTTTCCGGCGGATCTGTGACCGCGACATCCCCTGCATCGTCGTCGCCCGCGGCGCGGACCTCGGGCCCGACCTGATGGACGTCGCAAAGGATCACCGCATCCCGATTTTTGGCACCTCCCAGGTGACGATGAAGTTCCTGAACGCCGCCACCATCCGGCTGGAGCACGACTTTGGCCCCTCCGTCACCGTCCATGGCTGCATGGTCGACATGCGCGGCATCGGCGTCCTGATCGTCGGAAAAAGCGGCTCCGGAAAAAGCGAGACCGCCGTCGGCCTGCTGGAGCGCGGGGGCTCGCTGGTGGCCGATGACATGGTGCGGATCAAACTTGTCGGCGGCGAACTCATCGCCACCGCGCCCGACCTTTCCCGCGGCTACATGGAAATCCGCGGCATCGGCATCATCAACGCCGCCAACCTCTACGGTCTCGCCTCGATCCGCCCCGACAAGCGTCTGGATCTGGTCGTGACCCTGAAACCCCACGCCGACCTGAACGAGGTCGATCGCCTGGGCCTCCAGCCAAAGACCTACGAGCTGCTCGGCCAGCACATCCCGCACGTCGAGATCCCGGTCGCTCCGGGTCGCGATACTGCCCGCATGGTGGCCATCGCGGCGCTCGACCAGCAGCTTCGCCGCCTTGGCTACAACATGGCGGACGAGTTCAACCAGAAACTCCTCAACCACATGTCCGCCGGTGGCGGGGTGGGGTGAATGGGGAAAAGCGAAAAGGAAAAGGTCAGCCTCTCGGAATTGTCGCCTGATCCGGCAGGCCATGAACCCTTCGAGAGTGGCTGACATGAATTGGGGAGCAGGCTCTTCCTCTTCGTTTCGAATTTAGAATTTCGAATCTCGTGCTTTCTCAAATTGGAACTTTTTCCCTTGGAGTCCCGGCGGATCGATCCCTAGAGTCCCGCCGTTAACAGTCCCAGCTCCCCCTTCCATGCCTCGGAAAGATTTCACCATCCTCAACAAGCTCGGCATCCACGCCCGGCCCGCGGCCCAGTTCGTCAAAACGGCGAACCGGTTCCAATCGGAAATCCGCGTTGAGAAGGATGGTGAGGAAGTGGATGGGAAAAGCATCATGGGCCTGATGATGCTCG
>JAIXVN010000468.1 GCA_027483005.1 Verrucomicrobiaceae bacterium | reverse complement strand
GGAGGTGGGTGGCGTCGAGGGTGGACGTGACTCCGAAGCGGCCTTCACGTCCGTTCATGTCAAAGTCCAGCCGCGCATCGAGGGTGCCGCGCTGGTCCGTGGCCTTCATCGAGGTCACTGTCAACAGGGTGCCGTTCCACTCCGCTTCAGCCGAGATCTTTTCCAGGACGTGCCCGTTTTTCTCCACCCTGGGAGCCGTCAGCTTCATCCTGCCGTGCAGGGTGGACCGATCGGATAGGTCGCCATCAATCACCAGATTCAGCCTTGGCTTCTCTTTTTCCCCGTAGTTCCAGCCGCGTGCCGTGTCCAGAAAGCGCCGCAACAGTTCCATCCGATTCCTGCCGCCCGGATCATTGGCATCCGGTGCGCCCATCGTCGGGCGGTATCCGAGCATTCTGGCAGAGAGGGTGATGTCGATTCCCTCCACCACTCCGCTGGCGTCGCGGATCTCCAGCAGCCGGCTGCCTGGCATTGAGATGATGGCATTGACATGCGTCGCCTCCAGCACCTGCGAGTCCGGATCCTCGCTGTCCACGGGGAGATCCAGGCGACCGTCCACGAGCTCAAAGCGCGTGACCTTCACCTCACCCCGCGCCAGGCGGGCCTTATCGACATCGATGATCACCCGCTCCAGGCGTGAAACCTGATGATGATGGGAGGTGTCGGAAAACACCCGGATTTCCTCCGCCACCACTCCCCGGAGCGGTTGGTAGCTGAGACGCTCGATGCGGACATGGAGTCCTTGTTTCTCCAGCTCTCCCTCGATCATGGCCCGCCAGGTTTCCGGCAAGCCGGTCCGGTTCGCCCACCAGAGAGCCACTCCCAGCGCAATGACCAGCGCAGCCACGAGCAGCATCAGCGCGGTGCGGAGGTTCTGGAAAAGGCGAAGGCGGGTCATGGGGTCTCGGGCGGCATCCTAGGGGCCTGATCGAGGAATGCAATCCGTCCACGCAATCAACGTTGCCCGACCGCCCGGTGCTTCCTAGCATCCGCCCGTGATTCGCTTCGCAGTGCTTGGCAGCGGGAGTTCGGGAAATTCGGCCGTCGTCGAATCCGAAGGCGTGCGCCTGTTGGTCGATGCAGGACTCAGCGCCAAGCAGCTCGTGTCACGCATCGAGGGCCTGGGGCTCCGGCCGGACTCGTTCGATGGCATTCTTCTCACCCATGAGCACGGCGACCACATCCGTGGGCTTCGCGTCCTGCTCAAGCAAATGCCCGTGCCGGTCTATGCCACCGCCGCCACCGCCCGCGTGGTGAAGGATACCGGCATCGAGCGAGCGAACTGGAAAATCTTCGACGCCGGTCAGGTTTTCCGGATCGGGACTGTCCAGGTGGAGGCCTTCGCCATCCAGCACGACGCCGTCGATCCAGTGGGCTTCGTCTTCCAGGGGCCGCGTGCGAAATTCGGTCTGCTCAGCGATGCCGGCTTCGTCACCCGCAGCGTGGTCGAGCGGCTTCGCGGCGTTCACGGGCTCTTCGTCGAGTCCAACTACGATGAGTCCCTTCTCGAGGCCGACACCAAGCGCCCCTGGTCCACCAAGCAGCGCATCAGTTCCCGTCACGGCCACCTGTCGAACGCCCAGACTGCCGAACTCGTCGCGGAACTCGCCCATCCCGGGCTGAAACGGGTGGTCCTCGGGCATCTCAGCCAGGACTGCAACGCCCCCGAACTGGCCCTCTCCATTCTCAGGAGATCCCTGGAGGAAAAGGGTCACCGCCACATCGAGCTGCACTGCGCCTGCGCGGATGTCTCGCCCTGGTGGACTCTCGGGGCCGAGCAGGATTCGAGGCAGTGCGCGGAACAGATGGATTTCTTCTGATCGGCAGGTGGTGAACGACGTCCGGGAGAAGGACTTTGTGAAAACTTTCACAAACGGCTTGAGACCTCGGCAATCCGAGACCAAGGTCCCGGCACCAGCCATGGTGAGCGATCCTTCCCAACCCCTGCATGCCGCCTACGATTCCAAGATCGAGGGCAATGTCATCATCACGAAAGTCGATGCCGCCATCAATTGGATGCGCAAGAACTCGATGTGGCCGATGCCAATGGGCCTTGCCTGTTGTGCGATCGAGATGATGGCCGCCGCCTGCAGCCGCTTCGATCTCAGCCGCTTCGGCATGGAGGTGATGCGCTTCTCGCCGCGTCAGGCCGATGTGATGATCGTTTCAGGAACGGTCACCTACAAGATGGCCCTCGCCGTGAAGCGCGTCTGGGACCAGATGCCGGAGCCGAAGTGGTGCGTCGCGATGGGTGCCTGCGCATCAAGCGGCGGCATGTATCGGAGCTACGCGGTGCTACAGGGGATCGACCGACTGATCCCGGTGGACGTTTACATTTCCGGTTGCCCGCCGCGCCCGGAGGCCGTGATCGAGGGGCTGATGAAGCTCCAGAAAAAGATCGAGGGCGAGGAGTCCACGATGGCCCAGAAGAAAGAGTTTCTCGACCAGATTTCCTGATTTTTTCCCAATCCCATGGCTGCCGAAGACGATGTGAAGAAGCTCCGCGAAGTGTTCGGGGCAAAGGTGCTCGATACCACCGAATTCCGGGGTGAGCAGACGTTGCGTGTGGAACTGGGAGTGCTCCATGACGTCTTGCAAAAGTGCCAGGC
>JAIXVN010000248.1 GCA_027483005.1 Verrucomicrobiaceae bacterium | reverse complement strand
CGACCATCCGACGTATCGCGATCCTCGTCAGCCATCCGGAAAAGGGTTCGCTCACCCGCATCATCAACCGCTGAGCGGCGCTCCAAGCCTTAAGCCTTCGGAGGAGATCAAAAACCACGGAAGTCACGGAAAGCACGAAAGAAGAAGTCGGGGTGATCATTTCCGCGCTCACCTGATGAATGAGTCCGATGTGGTTGGCGAACTGCCTCACTGTCGTGAGGTTTTGAGGACTTTGAGCCGACTCCGGGACCCAATTCCGGCCCCAAAGAGGAAAAACCTTAGTAAATTGGGTAAAATGGTATTTTTTTGTTTGACGGGTCCGGGATCCGAAGATATCCCGTCGTTCAGTTGATCGCGAGTGGGTCGGCAGCCTCTCGGCTCCAGAGTCTCCAATCCGATCCAACCTCTAGTCCAAGTGAACGCTCCGACCCACCAGATGCCGCCTGCCAGCCCGATTCACGGGCTCGGTGGCCTGTGTTGTTGTCGGAGCTGATTCGTTGCTCCGGGATCATGGCCCTCCTTCCGGGCCGCCCTTGGATCAATCCCAGCCGTGGTCGAGTTGGCCATGGTTCACCCGGCGGAAGGTCCTTGCCCATGTCTTCCGCCCGACCGTTTCCGGGCTCCCACTCATCCACTTTCCATTCATTTCCATGAAACTTCCCACTCCCCAGTTCTCCCGTCTCGTCACCCTTCTTGCCTTTGACATCCTCAATCCCTCGCTCGACTCGATGATCCTGGCCTGGGATCACATCTCCAGCCGCTTCCTCAACCGTCCAGGACGCGACAGGGCCGTGTCGGGCCGCCTGGAGTCGATCCGGCTGCTTGCCATCCACGACGCGGTCCATGCGGTGCTCAATCCTTCCGGCGGTTTCATTTTCAACGAACAGTCGGCGGTCCATTCCCTCGACGCCGCCCTCGCAGCGGCGGCCAGGGCTTCGCATGACATTCTTGCGGCCGCTTTGACCTCGCCTGAGGATCTTGAGGCCCTCTCGATTTCCCTGGAGGAAAGTCTGTCGCTGGTGGGCAATGTCCACGAGCGGGAGGCGGGGGCCGCGACCGGAGCGGCCAGTGCCGCGTCGTTTGTGCGGACCTTCGATCCCCTGGTTCCGGTGGAGAAAGGCCGTGCGGCTCTCGAGGTGATCGGCCGACATGGCTCCTGGGCCGACCATCTTCTGGAGATCAATGCCGCCCGCTTCGGCCTGCCGCTCTCCGCCTGATCAAGATTTCCGGGTATGTGGACATCGCGCTGAGACGCCCTGGATTGGAGCTTTGGTGGTTCTTGCTCCGATCCAGGGCACAGGCGTCGAACGGCCCCGTTCGCATTCGACCCATGCGGAACATCAAAACGGCCCTGATCCGCGAGATCAGGGCTGTTTGACTGTCAAAACTGAATCAATTCCCACGAACTCAGTTCGGCGGCTGGCTGGCGCGGAAGAACATCTTCTTCCAGGCGGTGGTCTGGTCGCCGCTGGCGGTGAACTCAGCGCTGATGACTCCGGAGCTGTCGGCGGTGAAGCCGCCGGCACTGATCCAGGTCTGAAGGTCCGTGCTGTATTGGATCACGCAGCTCTGGTTGGCCTCACCGAGAAATCCGTGGGTGACCGTGGTGTTTCCAGCGGCGAAGACCGGAGTTCCGATGTCGGTCCGCTTCAGGCTGATGTCCTGCTGCGCGACGGCGGCGGTGATGGTCACTGTTGCCTCGGTCGTCTTGGTGCCGTCGCTCAGGGTGTAGGTGAAGGTTTCCGGTGAACCAGCGGAAGGGGTGAACAGGACGTCCGAGCCGCTGAGGGTGGTCGTGTTTCCGGAACCGCTGGTCACGGCGGTGATGGACAGGCCGGTGGAGACCACGGCACCGGTGCCATCGATCCGCGTGTCGTTGGCCAGCAGGCTGGCGGCGGTGTACTGCGTGGCCGAGTTGTTGGCGGGCTTGGTCACGCTGTCATTTGCGGCGATCGGTCCGGTGACGAAGTAGTCGTTGTTCGCGCTGCCGGTGTAGTTCGGATCGGTGGAGGTGGCGGTCACCGTGTAGAATCCGGCGGCGGTCGGCGCGGTGGCGGACGTGTAGGTCGTTCCGTTCCTTCCGACGTAGGCGTAGGAGAAGCTGGCGACTCCACCGGAGCCCGTGACCACGCCATCGGTGAAGGTCAGGCTGGGGAGCGAGGCGGGGGACACGGTGTTTCCGGAACTCGTGGTGACAATCGACTGCGGAATGATCGCCCCGGTGCTGGTCACGCTGACGACGGCCGAGTTGTAGCTTCCGACGGGCGCGGTCGCGGCCAGTCGCAGATACAGGGTGCCGCTAGCAGTGCCGCTGGTTGGCACGAAGCTCGCGGTGGATCCGTAGGTGGTTCCATCGGCCGAGACCTCGAATCCGCTCGGTGCGGTCGCGGTGAGGTTCCCCTGAAGCATCGATCCTGAGACGGAGAAGGTCTGGGGGGACGAGGCCGTGCCGTAGGTCGTGGTGAAGGCTGCTGGAGTTCCAACCGGTGTTGCGACCTGCGGGACGATGCCGATCACCTCGATGGTATCGACCAGCCAGCGCTCGTTGGCGTTGTCGTTCAGCGCGGTGATGCGGTACTTCAAGGTGGCGGACTGTGGCAGACTCGTGACGGTCACGGTGCTGTAGCCGTCGCTGGTCCTCAGTCCGCCTGCGGTTGGAGCAAACACGACCGCAGTGTTGTCGCCATCATAGGCCGTGCTGGCGGTGCCAGTTCCCGAGGTGAACGACCAGCAGGCGTTGTTGTTGCCGTTGACCTGAAGGGTTTCCTTCCAGGTGGTACCGTTGTCCGTGCTGATCGCCACCTTGACGTTGTCCACAGCCTCTGCCCCGTTTGCTCCGGAATTGACGGAGAACGAGGCGAGCGTGAACCTCAACGACATCACCGATCCGGCAGAGGTGTCGAGGGTGTTGGAAGTGATCACGGCCGTTCCGTTGCTGACCCCCCGGGAATGCGAGCCGAGGTTCACGAAGCTTGACGAAGCCGGACGATCCCCGGCGGCCGAGCTGCCGCTATAATAGGCACCACCCGTGAGCGAGACGAAGCTGGCGGAGTTGTTCAGCCCTTCGGTGTAAACCACTGCGGGAGTCGGCGTCACCACCTGGCTGCGAT
>JAIXVN010000034.1 GCA_027483005.1 Verrucomicrobiaceae bacterium | reverse complement strand
GATCGTCCGAACATCCTCTGGATCACCAGCAAGGACAATGCCGCCCAGTGAATCGGCTGCTACGGGAACTCCGAGGCCAGCACCCCGCGCATCGACGCGTTGGCGGCGGGTGGGCTGAAATTCACCCGCGCCTACACCAACGGTCCGGTCTGCGCGGTGGCCCGTCCAACCATCCTCAACGGCGCCTAACAGCCTGTTGAAATACCCGGAAGGTTGTCGCGAGAGACGGCCTTCACGACTGATTCGGACAAAATCGAAGATCGAGAACCCCAAGGAATCAAGCTTTCGGAAACCAGCAGCCACGTTCGCAGCGCCCAAGCACGCCGCGAATGTGGGTCGTCTGGGCTGTTTAAACAGGCCGTGAGGGGCACGGTGGAGCCGGTTCCCGTATGGCAGTCGTTCTTGCTCAACCGCGTGGCGTAACTCTGGCTGATGCCTCCCCCGACCGGCAGGGCAGCTGTGGCGTAATAGCGTTCGTGTCGGAGACCGTGTCGTTCCCGCAAGCCGGGCAGAAGGTGACACCATTGACGGTCGGATATGTGGTTCCGGACTTGGCGATGGCTTTCACCAGCACGCCGTTGGTGCTAAAGTCGGTATCGCCCGAGATATCATGGTGCGAACTCGATTCGATAGAACGCCCTATCTAACAAAGCGGGATCGGTGAATGTTGAAGTGGATCCCGCTCCAGCGGTGACGGTTCCGATCGCTTCCCATTGATTCGCGTTGAGCGAAACGCTGCGTTTGACGGTAAAGACGATGCCGGGCGCGCTCGGCCATTCCAAAGTGTGGCCGGAACAAACGGCGCGAAACGCGCTGGTTCCGTTTTTCGGATCAAGACCTAGCCGGAACTCTACCAGTTCGGAGGTTCCGTCTCCGTCGAAGTCGCTTCCAGCTGTTTGCACGAGACCGCCGAAATTCTGCTGTTCCCACGAATCCGACAAACCGTCTTCGTCCTGGTCATCGATGAACAGGACCACCTCGTTGGCACCGTATGCGAGATGCGCCGGCGTTCCGGATGGCACGCCTGACAGCGCGATCGATCCGGTCCGGCTGCCGCCATGGACAAGCAGTGGGAACCGTCCGAACGTCACACCGGAAGCCAGATTGACCTGGAGTGAGCCCGCGAGCGTGAGGTTTCCCGCGACATTGATCCTGTCCCCGGACGGTGCCACATCCATGAGGATCGCCCCGCTTGGATTGATCTGAAGCGAGGCAACCGAGAGCGTGCCACTCGCAGGGCCGGGATCGAGCGATCCGGAAACGCCGAGCGTCCCGCCGAGCGACCCTGTGCCGGACAGCGTGGCCCCTGAGGCGACGGCAACCGCGGTGCCACCGAGCGATCCTGTTACGGAAAGCTCACCGGCATTCACCGAGGTGCTCCCCGAGTAGGTGCATGCGCCGGAGAGAGTCAGGGTTCCGGTTCCAACCTTGATGACGGAAGTCGTTCCCGATCCATTCGAGATCACGCCGGGGAAGGCGGATGACTGGTTGTTGGCTCCGATGTTGAATGTGACTCCGGACGGGTAGGAGGCGATTGTGAGAACCGAGCCCGCCACACCTGTCAGGGAACCGAGCTTGTAGGTGCCGCCATTGCGCGCCGAGAGCGTGCGGGTGCCCAGATCGAACAAGGCGAGATCAGAACCGCCGGTTCCGTTCAGGCGGACGTTTCCGGTGCCTGTGAGCCGCACCGTGCCAGAGAACGAAGTCATGGCCCCTTCCAGATCGAAGTTGCTTGTCGAATTGAGTGTTAGGACACCGGTTCCCGAAACCGCCTTGATTCCTTGGGCTCCGCTGCCACTGCCTCCGATGATCGTGGAGTCGGCCGTGACCACGACGGAATTGGTAGGTGTCAGCGCGCCCGTATCCCACGTGCCGCCTGCCAGAGTGACCGGCCCGGTGCCGAGCGCGGCCGCGTTGGCGATCACCACCGTGCCGCCGGAGACGACCGTGCCGCCGGTAAAGCCGTTGGCCGAGGAGAGCGTCAGCCTTCCAACGCCCTTCTTTTCGAGAACCATCGCGCCATTGATCGAACCGACGCCTCCGAGTGAATAGTTTTTCGTTGAATCGAACACCATCGAACCGGGTGAAACGGAACTCACCAGGTTGATGGACGTGACGTTGGTCCCGTCGTCGATGCGGGCTGCGGCGCCGTTCTGGAACGCGGTGACCGAAGCGACTCTCTGCCAGTTCGCGGTTGCCAGATCCCAGTTCGCGTTCGTGGTCCCCCTCCAGACGATGTCCGCCGGCGTCCAGGTGAGCACCAGCGAGTTTCCGGATTCCGTGATCGCAAATGTCCCGTAGTCCGTCGATGAGCGGCCGGACAGGTCGACTGTCTGGCTGCCGATGGAAAACACACCCGCCCTGGCGGTTGACGTGAGAATCGTCCACGAGCGAGCGGTCGCCCAGAATGGATCCGAGAAGTTCACGCCGCTGGCGGAGTCGTTGAAGACGAGATTCAAAGCCGCCCCTGTGGAAATCGTCACGGTTTCAGCCTGGATCGAGTCGAATGTTCCGGCAGTGGTGCTGTTCGCCGAGAGTGACCATGAAACCCTGGCCGTGGTCCCGTAGGAGAGGCTGCCGGTGAATGACGAGCCGGGGCCGGGGTCATGTGCGCCATTGACGGTCACGCCGCCTTGCACGGCACCCGCGCCACGCAGGGTTTGGTCCGCAGCCACGGTGACGGAGGGCAAGGCTGTTAGATCCAGGATCGCACCTTGGGCTACCTCGATGAGGCTGCTGCCGGCGGGCCATGACACCGCATCGGCAAGGGCGAGTTCTCCTCCGGCCACATTCACCGGACCGGTGAAGTTCAAGGCCGACGAAACCGTGAGCGATCCACTTCCTGACTTGGTGAGGCGGCCCGCTCCGCCGAGTGCACCGCCATTGAGGCTGAACGCCTGGGATGTGTCGACCGACACGGATGCGGGTGTCAGCGTGCCGTTGATCTCGACGGCGCTTGTCGAAGCCGTGTCATCGAAAAGCACCGTATCTCCCGGGAAGAAAACGTCCGGCTGGCTGGAGGAGTTGGTCCAGTTGACGCTGGTCTGGACGTCCCATGCGGCACCCGCCGAGCCGGTCCACGTGATCGTGGCGGGAGCGCGGTCGGTTAGAACCAGGCCGTTGTTGACGATGCCCGGCGGGAGCGTCTGGGTGGATCCGATGAGGTTGAGCGTGCCGTTGTTGATGAAGCCTCCGGTCGCGGTGAACGTGGCCGGAGATTTGACTCGGAAGTATCCGTTGTTGGTCACGGCTCCGCTGATGTCGAACGAACCGGAGGACAGCTCGACCAAGCCGTCGTTGGTGAGCGCGCCGTTGAGGGAGCCCAGGCCCGCCAGCTTGCCACCATCGGCGACCGCGAGGTTTCCAGAGGCCAAAGTGCCATCCAGCACCAGGACCGCCGAATCCTGCACGAGGGTGGACTTGGTGGAGGTCTGAGTGAAGGAACCGGTGATGGCGAGTGTGCCGGCCTCCACGGTGAGATCGCCGTTCACGCTCCCCGTGCCTGATAGGGTCCATGTTCCGCCGCCGGTCTTGATCAGGTTGGTGAGTCCGTTGGATTGTTCGGAAATGGTTCCGGCGAACGTGGCATCGGTTCCGCGGCCTCCGACGCGGTAGGTGATCTGTCGCCCCCCGACCGTTCCTCCCATGAGGGTCGAGGACGCTGTGCCGGACAACTCTCCAAAGCTGACGAAGGTGCCAGCTCCCGTGTTCAGACCGCCGGGCCACAAGGCGGTAATGCTGTTTCCAAGTGAAAGCGCCGCAGCGGGGAGTCCGTTCCCGTTGTAGATGCGGAACTCCGCGCTTCCCGAGATGGCGGTGGCCTCCACCGTTCCGGAAAAGCCGGACCAGTCGCCAAGGATGGAGGCCCGGATGGCCCCCGATGGAAGCCTGAAGCGGAATGTTCCGCCACCGGTGAGTTTGCCTTTCAGGTCGCAACGTGCGTCCACCTCCAAAGTGCCGGTCGCACCCGACGGCACGTCCAGGTTCCATGGCGCGTCATTGTAGGTGTTGAGGTTCGAGGACATCCTGAGCGTGCCATTGTTGAGACTGACAGAGCCGCTTCCGAGGCCGCTCACATTGGCGGTGTCATTAGAAAGCGAAATGACTCCACCGTTGATGGCGGTATCACCCGAGAACGTGTTCGCCTGGCTGACGGTGAGTGTGGAGGTCCCGCTCTTGAGCAGCGACATCGTCCCATCCAACGCACCGGTTCCGGCAAGGGTGTAGTTTTTCGTGCCGGAGAATGTCACCGAGTTCGCCTGCAACGAGCTCGTGAGGGTGACGCTGGTACTGTTGGATCCCGTGTCACTGAAGGTCACCGCGTCGCCGGTTCCGAATGGCGTGGCGGCTCCGCTCAGGCGGAAGGAATTCGTGGTGCCGTTGTCCCAGGTGTTGGCGGCGGCATTCGTTCCGCCAGCCCAGACGATGGCCCTGCTGGACGACGGTGGCGGCGGCGGAAAATCGGGCAGTTCGAGACGCAGATAGTCATACATCACGTGAGGCGAGAATCCGGCATCGCCAGTGAAGCGGAAGGTGAACGTGTTGGCTCCAGTCCGTAGTGAGGAAACGGGAATCGGAATGTCCACGAAGGAATACTTCGCATGGATCCCCTGTCGCAGCAGCGCGTTGCCGCCGCTCACTGGCGGTGCAATCCGGGCGAACGATGTCGGCGAGCCGTTGAGGTAGAGAAAGAGCCGGGAGTAGTGCGAACTGGCGACCGCCACCGTAAGGGTCGCGGTGCCGCTGCGAGGGACGGCGGGGAGATTGAAATTCACGTTCCAGTCCCAGGGAGCCGTTGTCCCGGCTGTCGCTCCGGGGTAGTTGCTGTGCACATAGTTCCAATCGGTGGCCGGATTGCTGGAACCGACATTGTAAACGAGGGGATTCGGCAATTCCTGCGGGTAAACTTCCCACAAGAAAGGTGTGAAGTAGTCGTTGCCATGCTTGAACTCCTTCGCCGTGCGGTCGGGCACGCCGATTTCCCACGCGATGCTGGTTCCGGGATGGGAGACATTCCACGTGATGTCGCCTTGCGCGTTCGTTCCGCCGGCGGTGACCGTGACTCCGATTTTCGAAAACTCGCCGACCACTCCATCGGTGAAAGCATAGAGCGTATAGGTTCCCGGCCGAACGGCGGGGATGCTGAAGTTTCCCGACGCATCGGCCTTGGTCCAATACTGATAGCCTT
>JAIXVN010000044.1 GCA_027483005.1 Verrucomicrobiaceae bacterium | reverse complement strand
CCGAATGAGGAATGCGAAAACGGTAAAATCACGGTTTCCTCACATTCTTTCCGGCACCTTGATCCCCAACAGGCCGAGGCCGGTGGTCAGGACGCGTGAGGAAAGCTCGCAAAGCGCGAGACGGCTGGCGCGCACCGGACCTTCCGATTTCAGCACCGGGCAGGCCTCGAAGAACGAGTGGAAACTGCGGGCGAGTTCGAGCAGGTAGTTGGCCAGAAGGTTCGGTCGATAGTCCTCGATGACGGTTGGCAGCACCTCGCCGAAGCGGGCGATGAGCCGGGCGAGATGGATCTCCGCATCCTCTGTTAGAAGGATGGTGGCGGAGGCTGCATCGAAGGGCTCGTCCAGCTTCCGGAAGATCGAGAGGATGCGGACGTTGCTGTATTGAAGATACGGTGCGGTGTCGCCCTGAAGTGCGAGCATGCGGTCCCAGGAGAAAACGTAGTCGGTGAGGCGGTTCTGCGAGAGCTCGGCGAACTTCACGGCTCCGATGCCGACGGTCTCCGCAATCTGCGCGGCCTCCTCAGCGGGGAGGTCTGGGTTCTTTTCCGCGATCACCTTGGCGGCGCGTTCAACGGCTTCCTCCAGCACGTCGATCAGCTGCACGTTGTCCCCGGAGCGGGTCTTCATCAGCTTGCGGTCCTCGCCGAGGATCGAGCCGAAGGCGACATGCTGGCAGTCGGCATGCAGGCCCCAGCGCCGCGCCGCGTCGAAGATCTGACGGAAATGCAGGCTCTGCGGGACGCCGACGACATACCAGATGTGATCGGCGTTCCAGGTCTTCACGCGATAGTCGAGCGTCGCGAGGTCGGTGGTGGCATAGAGAAAGCCGCCGTCGGCCTTACAGATGATCGCGGGGTTGTCGGTCCAGCCGTTCTCCTTGTTGACTCGGAAGGGGTCCTGTTCGTCTGGGAATTCTCCGGAGGCGAAGATGCAGACGGCACCATCGCTGACGCGGGCGATGCCCTTTGTTAGAAACTCCTCGACGATTCCGGCGAGCTGGTCGTTGTAGAAACTTTCGCCGAGCCAGTGGTCGAACGACACATCGAGGCGGTCATAGATCTTTTGCAGGCCCTTCTTGGACACCTCGATGCACTGCTGCCAGATCGCGAGGTTGTCGGCATCACCGGCCTGGAGTTTGACCAGCTCGGACTTGCAGAGTTCGAGCACGGCGGGATCGGCCTTGGTGGCGGCATTGACGTCGCGATAGACACGAAGAAGTTCAGGGATGGGATCGGCCTCCAACGCGGCATGGTCGAGGAGGGTTTTCCAGCCGTGGAGGATCATGCCGAACTGCGTGCCCCAGTCGCCGATGTGGTTGTCGGAGATGACGGTGAAGCCGAGGTAGCGGGCGATGCGCGAGAGCGAGTCGCCGATGATGGTCGAGCGGATGTGGCCGACGTGCATCGGCTTCGCCACATTCGGTGCGGAGAAATCGATGACCACGGTGCGGCCTTTTCCGATGTCGGGCACGCCGAGTTTTTCATCGCGGATCAGCGTCGCAGTGTAGGCGGCGTAGGCCTCGGGAAGGATGCGGAAATTGAGGAATCCAGGTCCGGCGATGTCGGCGGTGGCGACTCCGGCGAGGTCGATCCGGTCGAGGATTTCCTGGGCGAGGGCGCGAGGGTTGGTCTTTCGCTGCTTGGCGAGGACCATCGCGGCGTTCGACTGGTAGTCGCCGAAACGGAGGTCCGTGGCGGCGGTGACGGGCGCGGCGGCGGGCTCACCGATGACGGCGGAAACCGCAGCGGCGAGGCGGGATTCGAGGTCCTGCTGCAAGGTCATGGGGAAGAAGAGTCAGGGAGGGGGGCCCTCTGGTAGTTGGAACTGATGCTTGGAACCTCGCGCAGCCTAGTTGGCTGCACGTGATGCCTTTGGATCGAGAATGGCGAGGATCTCCTCTCGGGTCCCGGCTTCACCGATGCGGCGTCTGATCCCGCTATTGGTGAACATTTTCGCGATCGCGGCGAGGGTCCGGAGGTGGAGGTGATGATCCTTGCTTGGGACGATGAAGAGAAACACGAAGTGAACCGGGCCGCCGTCGAGGGCTTCGAAGTCGATGCCGGCCGTGGAGCGTCCCAGGACCGCGATCACGTGATCGACGTTGTCTGAGAAGGCATGGGGAATTGCCACGCCCGAGCCGATCCCGGTGCTGACAAGCTCTTCACGGACCCGCAGGGACTCGAGAATCTCGTCATGGAGGACCGAGTCGATCTTTCCGAGGTGGCGCAGGTGCTCGACGAGTTCCACGATCGCAGGCCAATGCTCTCCAGCCCGCATATCGGGCAGGATTTGATCGGCGCTGATGAGCTGGCTCAGTTTCATGGAAGGACCTGCTGGGCGGAGATATCCCGCGCAAAGGGGACGCCGATTATCGTCGCGGCCCGACCTTGGCAAGCGGATTCGCGGACGGGCTCTGTTGGATTGAACCTTGCTCCCGGGCTGGGGTGACGCGTAATCTCCCGCCATGATTCGTGTGTTTTGCCGCTTGGTCCCATTGATTTTGGTTTGTCCGCTGCTCACCCATTGTGGGGGGGCTCTCGGCGTGGGCAACATGGGCGGTCCGACCTTGGAGGAACGCAAGGGGAGGATTGCGGCGGAGCAGACCGGGGATTTCCATTACGGGCGTCGCTATTTCGTGAACAAGACCCGCTTCTGGGGCTACCTCAGGAAGCCTCGGGAGTCTTGGAGTCGCGGCCGTTTGGTGGTTTTCAATGAATCCGCGATGCAGAGCCCCGACCGCCTCTCGGAGAATGGGCCAACTGGTCAGAAGTATGGATTCGATCAGAATTATGAATACAGGATTCATGGTTCGTACACCGGACGCGAGGTGTATGAACCGAACAGCAATCAGTTTCTCCCCGAGTTCAGGCTGACAGGATATGAGCTGTTGGACCGAAATCCTGGTTGGCTTTTCCGACCGGATGACCGTTACAGTGCGACCCGGATCACCTTGACGCCTCGCTGAGCGATTGCGGATTTTTTTACTGAGATGAAGATTCGAAACATTCCAAGACCTCCAAGAGGCACACCCCTTTCAAAGCCGGGTGCGGTGGAGCCTGTCGCGCCCCAAAGCACTGCGCTCGACTGGGATCGCGGCGCCTTGCGAAGGCGAAAGAAGGAAGCTTCGCAAAAGCGCCGCAGCGAGACGCTTCTCAGAACGATGGCGGTTGGAGTGATTGCGGTTTTCGGCCTGATTGGTGGCACATACATCGGCCTGACAAGGGACCGTTCGTCGAGTGCAGCGGTCTGGCGTGACCCCAACGCGCAGTTGTTCACCCCGCGTGAACAGGCGGTGACTCCTCTTTCCGAGGACCAGGCCCTTGCGCTGGTAAGGAAGGTTCTTGCGATGAGAAGTCCGGCGGAGCTCAACGACCTGGTCAGGCTCAGGGATATCTCGGCAAGCGAGGCGGTCCAGTTCCTGACGGAGCTCGAACAGAAGCGGGGAAAGGTTTCGCGACTCGATTGGATTGGCAACATGGATGCCAACGGGATCCAGATCGAGGCGGTGGAGATCTTTTTCGAGAATGAAACCGTGAGGCCCCTGCGGGCCTTGCTCACGCCGAACTCCCAGTCGGTCTGGCAGGTGGATCTGGCGGCACTTTCCGCCGCTTGCAGCAAGCCCTGGGACAAGGTCGTCAGTGAGGCGAAGATCCAGGCGGACCTGAGGGTTTTTGTCGCTCAGGACAACTACTACAACGGTCGCTTCCTGAGTGAACGCGAATGGGCGGCCTACACCCTGGCGAGTCCGGACTCGGACTCGACGCTGATCGGATACTGCCAGCGTGGCAGCGAGACCCAGCGGATCCTCAACGCATCCCTCAAGTCGTCACGCGCCATCCGCGCGATCGTGCGGGTGAGGAAGAACGATCCGACTCCCACCCGACTTTGCGAGATCATTTCATTCCTCGCCGAAGACTGGATCATGACGGATACCGTCTTCGACGAGCGCCAGCCGGATGGATCGTCCAAAGTTGGCGAGAAGCCCTAAGGCTCCGATCAGGAGCCGTAGGAAGATTCAACGCGGCTCGCGACGTCGCGATATCCGTAGTCCACTTCGTAGATCTGCTTGAAGCAATCCAGGGCGGAGTCCTTGTCTCCCATTTCCGCGTGGATTTCCCCCTTGTCATAAAGGACTTCCTTCTTGGTGTTGTCCATGGAGTGGAGGTCCGCCAGTGCGTCTGAGAGCTGCTTGATGGCAAGGTCGAACATTCCCTTGGCGCGGAAGGTGCGGCCGAGAAGAAGCAGCACCTTGGTCCGGATGTGCGGATTGCGGGTGGCTTGCTGGAGATGGGGGATTGCACCGCTGAAATCGCCAAGCTGGTAAAGTGCCAGCCCGAGATCGTATCGGAACTGCGGATCTGTCGGATTCTGGTCCACACGGCGCTTGGCTTCCTCGACCTGCTCCGCCATCCGCTCGGCCTTGCGGGCGGCGAGGGTGCTGACGAGTTCGGCATTCGACGGATCGGCTGCCGCAGCTTCCTCCAGCGCCTTCATTTCAGCCTCCTGCGCACGATCCCTCATTTGCGAGGCCTTGTTCTGGAGGGCGACGTCGCCATTGCTGAGCGTGTGCGCCCAGGAGAAGAAGGCATGGGCGTTGGTCCAGTCTTCCAGTTGTTCATAGACGGCAGCCAGCTCCTTCACGGCGAGCAGGCTGTTGGTGTCCTCGTTGTATTTCAGGACGAGGCGGTCACGACGCTCCTCGAGCTGGTCACGGGTGAGGCCGGTCCTGGAGGCTTTTTCCATTTCCTCGAACTCGGCCTTGTCCTTCATGAGGCTCCGCATGTCGGAATTCTCGTCCCACTTCTGGCTCTGCATCGAGGCGCGGGCGGAACAGTCCTTGGCCCCTTTGATGGCCTCGGAATCCGTCGGAGCGATCTTGATGATGTCGTTGTAAACCTCGGCCGCCACCTTTGGCATGTCTCGGGTGAGATAGTGCTGGGCGAGCTTGTGAAGGAGCTTCGGCGTTTCCGGGCTGCCCTTGCGGACGGTTTCCAGGGCGAAGGCAGCGCTGTCAGGCATTTCGAGCTTCATGAAGCACTCGAAAAGGAGGTCGTTCGCGCCTTCGTTGTAGGGATCCTTCTCAAGATCCTTTTCGATCAGGGGGATGGTTCCGAGCGGATCCTTCTTGGCCTGGCCCTGGAGCTTCATGCCTCCGAAGCCACCGGACTGCATGCTGAACAGGCCTCCTTTCTTCTTGGGGCCTCCGGTTTGCTGGATCTCCACCTTTCGAAGGACCTTTCTGCCATCAAGAAACCCGGGCGAATCCTTCAACAGTGCCTGCAGAAGGCTGACGGCGTAGGGAAGGTTTTGCGTCTGGACGGCGCTGAGGGCTTTCAGCCAGAGGGCCTTCTGGCTCTGGGGAAGATCCTT
>JAIXVN010000361.1 GCA_027483005.1 Verrucomicrobiaceae bacterium | reverse complement strand
TGCAGACAAGACCCAGGATGAAGATGCCGACTATACCACGAGCCCTCATTTCGTTGATCGCCATTGGATGGATTTCCGCCGTCGCCTCTGGGGCGGAAGGGAGGAAAAACGTCCTCTTCATTGCGGTCGATGACCTTCGCCCCGAGCTGGGTTGCTACGGAAACGCGATCATCAAGAGCCCGAACATCGACCGCCTGGCAAAGTCCGGAGTCCTGTTTGAGAATGCATTCTGCCAGCAAGCGATCTGTTCGCCATCGCGCACCAGCCTTCTAACAGGAACCCGTCCGGACACGACCAAGGTCTGGGATCTGAAAACGCATTTCCGGAAGGCGCTGCCGGACATCGTGACCCTGCCCGAGCAGTTCAAGGCAAACGGCTATTTCACCCAGGCGATGGGAAAGATCTATCATCATGGGCTCGATGATCCGCAGTCGTGGTCGGTTCCGACCGGCTATCCGAAGTCCTCGTTCAATGCTGGCAGACCCAAGAGTGCTGGGCGCGGTCCCGCCTTCTTCGCCATCGATGGCCCCGACAACGCCCTGCACGATGGCGAGCTGGCGGACATGGCGGTGGGCGCGCTTCGCGGCATGAAGGAGAAGAACCAACCGTTCTTTCTTGCGGTGGGCTTCATTCGGCCGCACCTGCCGTTCATTTCACCGAAGAAGTACTGGGACCTTTACGATCCGATGAAGATCCCTCTGGCGACGAACCCGTTTCGGGCGAAGAACGCTCCTCCTTATTCGATCGTGCCGGGTGGAGAGATCCACAGCTACGACGGGGTGCCGACCGGGCAGCATCTTCCGGACGACTACGCCCGACAGGCAAAGCATGGTTACTATGCCGCCGTGAGTTATGTGGACGCCCAGATCGGTCAGGTCGTGAACGAGCTCGATCGCCTCGGCCTTCGGGAAAGCACCATCATCGTTCTGTGGGGTGACCACGGATGGAAGCTCGGCGAGCATGATGCCTGGGCGAAGCACAGCAACGTCGAGAACGACACCCATGTGCCCTTGCTGGTCTCGGTTCCGGGAACGGCGGGAGTCGGCAGGAAATGTCCGGCGCTGGTGGAGTTTGTGGACATTTACCCGACGCTCAGCGAACTGGCCGGACTGCCCAAGGCGGCGACCGCCGAGGGATTCAGCTTCAAGCCCCTTCTCGATGATCCGACGAAGGCATGGAAGTCCGCTGCATTCAGCCAATACCCTCGCAAGAATGGGAAGAACAACCTGGTTGGATACTCCATGCGGACCGCGCGTTATCGGCTCACGACCTGGGTGACGAAAGAGGATCTCAACAAGGTCGACGCCGTCGAACTTTACGACCGTCAGACGGATCCCGAGGAGAACACCAACATCGCGGCAAATCCCGCCAACCAGGAATTGGTGGCCAAACTGACAGCGCAGTGGCGTGCGGGTTGGCAGGGTGCTTTGCCGAAGTAATCCATTTCCTTTCATTCAATGAAGCCCATGATCCTCCTCACAATCTTTGCCGCGATGGCCATCGGCGAAGAGGCTGAGCCCATCGCGAAAAAGGCAGGCAACCAGGACTTCTGGACCACCGAGAATACGCAGGCCGTGCGCACGCCGCCGACGATGGCGAATGTTCATTACGGTGATCATGAAAAGCAGGTGCTGGATTTCTGGAAAGCCGAGTCCGCGAAGCCAACGCCCTTGGTGTTCTTCATTCACGGCGGCTCATGGAGGAGCAACGACAAGGACCGCGTGGCAGGAGTGAAGGAATATCTCTCCGCCGGGATTTCCGTGGTTTCAATCAACTACCGCTTCGTTCAGGAGGCCACCGCAGCGGACATCAAGCCTCCGGTGAAATGGCCGCTCGGCGATGCGGCGCGCGCCTTGCAGTTCGTCCGCAGCAAGGCAGCGGAGTGGAACCTCGACAAGACGCGCATCGGGGCATCAGGCGGTTCCGCCGGAGCCTGTTCGAGCTTGTGGTTGGCCTTTCACAACGACATGGCCGATCCGAAGAGTGCTGACCCGATTGCCCGCGAATCCACACGACTGTTCTGCGTCGGAGTCCTCGGCGCACAGACCTCCCTCGACCCGAAGCAGATGAAGGAGTGGACGCCTAACAGCACTTACGGTGGACATGCGTTCGGCCTCAACGGCGACAAGGCGAAGAAGATTTCGTCCTTCCAGCAGTTCCTGGACAATCGCGAAAAGATCCTGCCGTGGATCAAGGAATACTCGCCGTATGAACTCGTCAGTAGCGATGATCCGCCCATCTATCTTCACTACACGGTCGCGCCCGGACTCGGAAAGAATCAGAAGGACCCGACGCACACCTCGAACTTCGGAGTGAAGCTCGATGAGAAGCTCAAGGCCACTGGCGTGGAAAGCCATCTGATGTATCCGGGCGCGCCCGCTCAGAAGTATCCGGACCCGATTCAATTCCTGATCGGAACCTTGAAGGGGAGCAAGTGAGAGAATGGGCCTTGCGGAGAAGGTCTCCTTGTCGCTCTGCAGGTCCTTCTTACCCGATCTTCATGACCTTTCGAAATGAATCAATTTCCCGGCAGGTTTTCGGTTTGTTGGAAGTTTCTAAAGGACGTTTCATCGACTGCAGCCTACAATCCTTATCGAAATGATGAATCCCAAGAAGGCAATCACTCTCGCCCTCCTGCTGATGACCTCCAGTCCAGGGGTTCAGGCCGAGGAAGCGATCATTTACAAGAAGGTCGATAACCGCGAGCTCAAGCTTCTGGTTGAAAAGCCTGCTGGCTGGAAAGCCTCGGACAGGAACCCCTGCATGGTGTATCTCTTCGGCGGTGGCTGGGTGGGCGGAACCGCGGAGCAGTTTCACAAGCAGAGCAGCTACTTCGCGACGCGGGGGATGGTGGGTCTCCGCGTTGAGTATCGGGTCATCCCTAAAGGCGACAAGGGACCGCCGGTGATGTGCTGCGCGGATGCCAAGTCGGCGATGCGTTATGTGCGCATCCATGCGACGGACCTCGGCATCGACCCCGATCGCATCGCGGCTGCGGGCGGCTCAGCCGGCGGGCATCTGGCGGCGTTCACTTCGATGGTCGAGGGCCTCGACGATCCGAAAGACGACCTCAAGGTTTCCTGCAAGCCGAACGCGCTCGTGCTCTTCAATCCCGTCTTCAACAACGGCCCCGGCGAGTGGGGGAATGAGCGGGTCGTCGGTCGTTACCGGAGTTTTTCTCCCGCCCACAACATCGCCAAGGGAGCACCGCCGACGATCGTATTTCTCGGTGAAAAGGATCACCTGATCCCGGTCAAGGTCGCCAAGGACTTCGAGGAAAAGATGAAGAAGGTGGGTTCACGCTGCGACACCCATTTGTATCCGGATGCCGGCCACGGCTTCTTCAACAAGGCCCCCCACTATCAGCAGACCTTGATGGAAGCGGACAAGTTCCTCGGGTCGATCGGGTGGCTGAAAGGGGAGCCGAAGATCGCACCAGCGCGCTGACGCAAAATGGCGGCAGATTGTCGTGCCTTTCCGGGGCTATCCTCTTGCCATTTCCGCTCCTGGCGAGAAGGGTCGTTCATTGAAAATCATGAAGTGCGAGCGCAGTCAGGAAACCGTGGGTCATCGTTCGAAGAAGGCACCTTTCGTGGCCTCAAGCCATCCGGCGTCGAGGTTCGGAAGTGGACCCGGACGGCAGGCCATCGGGGTGATTCTGGCGCAACTCGGCCTGCTTCTTGCCGCTCCGCTTCAAGGTGAGGAGGCGAATCTGGTCGAGAAGGGCAAGGAGGCCTTTCAGCTCTGGAACTGTGCGACCTGCCACGCGATCGACCACGACGACGTGTCGATCAAGACCGGCCCGAGCCTCTACAATCTGTTCCAGAACGTTCCGCGCGATCGCGAGGTGCTTGTCCCGGCCACCGGATCGAAGGCCACCATCAAGGCGGACAAGGACTACTTCCTGAACTCTGTTAGAAATCCCTCTGCCCAGCTCGCCTGTGCGGAAAAAGGACAGACCAAGGGAGAGGCCTATCCGCCGATCATGCCGCAGTTCACCGCTCAGGTCATCACGGATGCCAATCTGGAGTCGCTCTGGCACTACCTCCGCTTTTCGGCAGAGCCCGGCAAAAATGGCCCGGCGGTGGTGATGGGGCAGGTCGCGAAGGAAGCGGTGACGAAGGACTTCGAGAACCCGGCCGCCGTGCTGGTGGCGAAGCGCCCGAGGATCTTCCGCGCGCCGCTGGATCATTCCAGTGGTCGCGCCATCCACGTCGGGCTGCCGAACGGCATGAACTACACCTTCGATCCGCGCCGGCTTTCGCTGCGCGGCGTCTGGAGCGGCGGTTTTCTCAATCTCAAGAAGGAGCAGACCGGACGCAGCACGCCGGGCTCGGAGCATGGCTTCGGGGCCTCGGACATCCTCGATTCCACCCCGGCGCTGGTGCCCCTCACGACCGCAGGAACGCCGATCGACTTCGAGTTCAAGGAGCCCGACGTCAACGATGATGCGGCGGCGACCCGCTACCTGGAAAAAGGCGGGAATTTCCTCAAGGAACTCGCTGCCTGGGACGCCGCATTCCTCGGCTATCAGGTCGGCCCGCAAGGCGAGCCCGAGTTCCGTTTCCGAATCGGAAAGAACAAGTTGAGCGAGAAGATTGCATTCACGGAGGATGGTTCGCTGGTGATCGAGATTTCAGGAAAGCTTGCCACTCCTCAGTCCTTCCAGATTCAGCAACCCGAATTGCGGGAGGTGAAGGTCGAGGGCGGCACCCTGAAAGATGGCCGCTGGACCCTGCCTGCGGGCGAGGGGAAATCCTATCGACTCCAGGCCAAGGTCGGCAAGGGACTGGTCGCCCGCAGTCCGCTCCCGGTGGCGGAGAGTCTTGCTCCACAGCCGGTGGTGACCGAGCCCTCCGAAGCGGATCTGCCCGCTGGATACCGGATTGAGAACTGGATGCCTCCGAAAGATCTGTTTGGTCGCGACCAGTTGTTCGAGCCCACCGGCATCGCAGTGGCGAAGGATGGCACGATTGTCGTTGGCACCCGCACCGCCGGCATCTGGCGGCTGAAGAACAAGACCTGGCGGTTGTTTGCGGAGGGTACCTACGAATGCCTCGGCCTGGTGATCGAGGATGATCATGGCGACCGCATCGTGATCGCCCAGAAGCCGGAGCTGACCCGCATCCGCGACACCAATGGCGATGGCCTGGCGGACTCCTTCGAGACCGTTTGTGATTCCTTCGGCTTCCACGGCAACTACCACGAATACACCCACGGCCCGGTGCGAGATGCGGAAGGGAATCTGTATTTCTCCCTCAACCTCTGCCACAGCAAGAACGCTCAGGCCTCCTACCGGGCGGGCGGGCAGTTCATGGGCAGCATGGGTGGCTTTCGCGGTTGGTCCTGTCGGGTGACTCCGGCGGGCAAGTTCGAACCCTTTGCCAACGGTCTGCGCAGTCCGGCCGGTCTTGGAATTGATCCAAAAGGCCGACTGCTCTACACCGAGAACCAGGGCGAATATGTGGGTTCCTCGAAGATCAGCTATCTGGTCAAAGGCGGGTTCTACGGACATCCCTCGGGCCTCGTCTCGCTGCCAGGCATGACACCGACGTCTCCCGAGATCGCCTTCGACAAGTGGCAGTCAAAGACCCATCAGGCTGCGATCTGGTTCCCACACAACAAGCTCGCGAATTCTCCCGGCAGCCCGGCCTGGGATCTGAGCAAGGGAAAATTCGGCCCCTTCGGCGGACAAATGTTCATCGGGGATCAGACGCTCTCCACGCTGGTCCGCGTCGCTTCGGAACGTGTCGGTGAAACGGATCAGGGCACGATGATCCTCTTCGCCCGCAAGCTCGCGTCGGGGGTGATGCGTCCCTGTTTCCTGCCGGATGGATCGCTTCTGTTAGGCCAGACCGGTCGCGGCTGGCGTGCCAACGGAGGCAAGGAAGCCAGTCTCCAGAGGATCATCGCCGACCCCTCCGTGACGGCGGCGGACCTGAAGTCCATCGAGACGACGAAGACCGGCTTCACGTTGCGTTTCACCACGCCACTTGCGGCTTCTGTGACCCCGGAAAGCCTGCTGCCGAAGATCCAGATCGAATCATGGACCTACACCGATGCCGTGACCTATGGCTCGGGCGAGAACGAGAAGCGGAAGAACGCGATCGCCTCGCTCTCGATCAGTGCCGACAGGAAATCCGCCAGCCTGGTCCTTCCGGAGTTCGCCACGCCGGCCTCGATGCTCCACCGGATCCACCGACTGACGGTCGATGATGCGGCCGCGCTTTTCGCCCCTGCGGTCGCGCGGCCCCAGCTTGAGGCCTACCAGACCGTGCATGCCATTCCTCAATGAGCCCGGCCTTTCCAGGACGTCGATGCCGATCCGTGATCCTGCGGGTGGTCGGTGTGGTTTCGTCTGTTCTGTTAGGTCATGCGGGCGCGTCGGAGCCACCGGTCATTCCAGGTTTGGATCAACGGCATCCGCTCAGCGAGGAGCAGGCCGGAGAGGTGCTGTTGTCCGAGCTGCGTTGTGCCGCCTGTCATGAGGGCATGCAGGGGGAGGGGA
>JAIXVN010000436.1 GCA_027483005.1 Verrucomicrobiaceae bacterium | reverse complement strand
CGGCTGGATCAGTCAGGGAGAAGACAGGCCGCCGTTTCATTTCTTGGAGGGGTCAAGTTTCACATCCTCATCCGGCTGCATCGGCGGGAAGCCGTTGATCTGTCGCCACAACTCAAACCAAAGCGGAACCTGCTTGAGCATGATCCAGCCATTCGCGCGGGCTCCCTGCCGCAGCCAGTGATCCCGGTCCGGCCATTCCACGGTCACTGGTCCATCGCCTCGATCCACCACGTCCGGTGCCGGGCCAACCACCACGCGGAACTTGCCCTTACCGTTGTCCGCTGGGTCCACGAACACCACTTCTCCGCCGAAGGTCCCAACCGCCAACTGCGGCCACCCGATCATCTGCACCGCCGGCCAACCCTCGAAGGCCAACCGCACCGGACTGCCCGGCGTGGTGCCCCCGTTGACCACCTTGCGCGACTGGATCAGCGGCATGTCGTTTCCATCGACGAGAATCTCCACAAAGCGGCTGTCGGTTTCTGGGATGATCACACAGATCGGCGATCCCGGCCGGAGATAGGTCCCATCCGTCACCGGCACCTGAAGCACGATGCCATCGCGCGGAGCTTCCACGACCTGACGCTCGTTCTGACTGATCTGGATGCCGATCATCGCCAGATCGCGTTCGGCGGCGGCCACTTCGCCGAGCGCCGTTCCTTTGGAGGCCTCGGTGGAGGCGATCGACGCATCAAAGTCATTGCGGGTGCGCTCCAGGTTCGCGGCCGACGACTTCAGTTCGGCTTCGGTCGAATCCCGCGAGAGCGTCGCGAGTTCAAGATTGCGCTGCGATTCCAGCTTCTTCTCGTGGAGGTCGCGGGTCCGCCGGAAGTTCAACTGCGCGGTCTCGGCCGAGATCTTCGCCGCCACCACCCGCTGCTCCGCCCCTGCGAGCGCCTGGTTCTTCGCGAGCTGCTGCTGTGCCACCTGGGACGCCAGCGACTCCACACGGCCCATCGCGAAATCCCGACGACTCGAAATCGCGGTCTGCTGGGCACGCAGGTTGACCATGAGGTTCGGATCGTTGTCCTGGATCTCGATGATCAGGTCTCCCTTCTTCACGCGCTGGCCTTCCATCACGTGGAGACGCTTGACCCGGCCGGAAACCTGGGCCTCGACGTTGATCCGGCGGTCAAGAGGGTCAAACGCGATCACTCGCCCGGATCCTGAAACGAACTGACGCCAGGGCAGCACCAGCACGGCAATGATCAACCCGATGAAGCCGATCAGCAACAAGCGGCTGAACAGGCGGGTGAACTTCGCGGACCCGGCGAGCCCCATGGCGGGGAGGGTCGGGACGACGGTCGTCGTTTCCTGGGATTTCATGACGATGGATTGAGGCGTTCTTTCTCCGACTCGGAAGAGGTTCCGTCATTCAGATGACATGGGGCAAGCTGGATGATCTGGTCACAGACCCGGGTGACATCATGATCGCGGGTGGCGAGAATGACCGTCCAGGGGCGGCAGGGATCGAGGATGGCGGTTTGAAGCAGGCTGAAGGACTCCGGATCGAGGCTGTCGAAAAGCTCATCGATCATCAGCAGCCTCGGGTTCTGAACGATCGCCCTCGCCAGCAGGAGCCGGGTCCTCTGATTGCCGCTCAACGGCGCGCCGCCGACGGTGAGGTGCTGGTTCATGCCTTCGGGACGCCGCAGCAGAACGTCCAGCAGCCCGACCTTATCCAAGGCGTCCCGAATCTCGTCCAGCCCCACGTCGTCGCGCCCCATGCGCAGGTTGTCCACCACGGTGCCATCGACGATGTCATCCCGCCGCAGCAGCATCACCCGCTCGCGCAGGGACTCGAGGTGCCAGCTTCTGAGGTCGAGCCCGTCCACGCTCACGTGACCTGCCGTGGGTGTGCGGAGGCCGAAGAGGATGTCGAGCATGGAACTCGCTCCGGAGCCATGCGGTCCGACGATGGCAACGCGGCTGCTGGGAAGAATGACGAACGACTTGTCCTCGAAAAGGGGCTCATGATAGCCGAAGGATACGCCACTCGCGCGGATCTCGGCACCCTCGGCGGAGATGACTCCCTTTTCTCCGCCCACCCGCTCAGTTTCGAGATCGAAGATATGTCCCAGCTTGTCCATGGCCGCCATGGCGTCATACCAGGCTTCGAGCTTTTTCCCCATCTTGGCCATGGCGGCCACGATGCTGCTCATGATCAACTCGGAAGCCACCAACTGACCGAGAGTGATCTGCTGGCTCACCACCAGCCAGCCGCCGAGTACCAGGAGGATCGCGGCGGCTGCCACGGAAAGGATCAGCAGGGCCACGATCTGGCGCATCACCACCTTGAAATGGGCCGCACGACACCGGACATACTTTGAAGCGAAATGGTCGGACCGCTCGGAGGCCAGCTTGTAGCCACCCGGCCCCTTGAACGCGAAGGGAAAGGCCGCCACCTGCTCGAACCAGTTCACCAGATCATACTTCACCCGGGACTCAGCGATGCTGGTGGAGACGGCCCCTTTTCCCAACAACCACAGGCACAGGACGATCAAGGCCAGCAGCACCACCACGAACAACAGCATCAGCGGATGATACAGCGCCAGCAGCAGCATCCCGATCAGGCTGCCAAAGATCAGGTTGATGCCATCCAGCAGCAACATCGACGTGCTCTTCTGAGCCGTCACCACATCAAAAAAGCGGTTCACCAACTCTGGCGCGTGGACTCCCTCCAAGGCATCCGCCCGCACCCGTGGCAGACGGTAGGCCAGGTCCGAGGCGGTACGCACGAAGATGCGACGCTGGATGATATCGGAAAGATAATACTGGAATCCACTGACGAGCGCCTGCAGACCCAGAGCTCCAAAAAGGGCAATGGCCAGCACGATGATGGCCTGGACGTAGGGCTGCGATTGGCCGCCGAAGGCCAGGTTGCTGACCACCGAATCCACCGCCAGCGGAGCCGCCAGATAAAGCACGCCCGACATCACGGAAAAGATCAACAGGGTCACGATCTCCTGGCGCTCCCCCTTGAGAAGACGCATGAATCGACGGGTGGGTGAAACGGAGTCATGATCCCCATGGCCGTGCCCATGACCCGCATCGCCGGGCATGCTGGCGCTGGCCGCGATCAAAAGAGGCTGGGCCAGCCCGGCCTCCACCATCTCTTCAGGTCCGCTGAGGCCCAACAAATCGACCAGTTCCCGCCGGCTCAGGCTGACCCGATGGGTTGGATGGTCGCCGTCCGTCACCCTGACCTTGAACCAGCCCGCATAGGTCACCACCACCCAGCGCGACTCCCGCGCACACCACAGGGCCAGCGGCATGTCCTCGCGTGCGTGCCACAGCGCTTCGGAAAGCTTCTGGCGGATCGGCGTCACCCGGAACCCCGCATCGGGAGCCACCGACACCAACTGGGCCAGGGGCTCGTCGTTCGATCGCGCCCTCTGATGCAGAATCGCCCCCAAACGCTCCGGATCGGCTCGTCCTCCGGTGATGGCGGCAAGTTGAACCAACGTGGGGATGGTGATGGCGGTGGGAATCATCAGCTGTCGGGGAATTTCGTCTGGCAGTCTTTAGAGCGCCGATCCTGTTGCTTCCAATTCAAGAACTTCGATCAAACGGATTCGAGATGCTGCCCAGGGGCGACGGACGGATCCATCATGCCCGCAGATTCAACTTTGACAATTTCAATGTTTGGAAGCTATACTTCGAGAAAGTCAAATTGCCATCCAGATGAACGAGCCCTTTCTGAACTACCACCATCTGCGCCTGTTCTGGGAAGTGGCACGCGCTGGAAGCCTCCGTGTCGCAGCCACTCGGATGCATCTTTCGCAGCCAACCATCAGCACCCAGGTCAAGGCGCTCGAGCAGGCGCTTGACGAGCAGCTTTTCGACCGCAGCGGGCGGGGCCTGAAACTGACCCCGAAGGGCAAGCTCATCATGGACTACGCCTCGGAGATCTTTTCCCTCGGCTCTGAAATGCTGCGCTCGCTGGATGGAGGCAGCGCCGGTGGCGACCGTCCGATGCGGCTCAATGTCGGCATCACGGATTCCCTCCCCAAGCTCCTCGCCTGGCGCCTGATCCGTCCGGCCATCCAGGCCATCCCCAACCTCCACCTCTGCTGCGTGGAAGGGCACGCCCAGGATCTCCTCGGCTCCCTCGCCGGTGGCAGACTCGACCTCGTGCTTTCCGATGAAGCCGCTCCTTCCACCCTCCCCGTGAAGGCCTTCAATCACCTGCTGGGCACCGCTCCCGTGGTGTTCTGCGCCGAGCCCAACCTGGCAAAATCCCTCGAAGGCGACTTCCCCGCCTCGCTCCGTGGCGCGCCCATGCTGCTGCCCTCCGGACGCACCGCCTGGAGGCATGAGATCGACCGCTGGTTCGACGCCCGCGGCACGCGCCCCCACGTCGTCGCCGAGTTTGATGATGCCGCCTTGATGAAGATCGCTGCCTCCGACGGTCTCGGCATCGCCCCCATCGCCGCCTCGATGCTCGACGAGGCCATCAACCGCTACTCGCTGCGGCCGGTGGGCGCTCCCGTGAAATGCGGATTTCCCTGCTACCTGATCACCTTGCAAGGCGTGATGCGCCACCCGGCCCTGGCGGCGATCACGATGCATTCCAAGGAGACCTTCGAAACCGGAGCGCCTCCCACCGCCAACCGCTCGAAGAACGTCCAGGTCCGCCGCGCGGCGAAGGGGTCCTCAAGGCCTTAGCCGAAAGGCCTAGCAAACCACCGTCTCCCCACCACGCTCCGACCGCACCTCCCACATGAACCAGCCCAGGCTGTCGTTCCAGAACAGGTCACCGTTCGGTAAGCTTCAAATGTGCCTTGTCCGCAGGTGATCAAGGTCAAGCATGTCTCTTCGAACCGTCTTCATCAGTGGGATCAGGGGGCCTTGACATCCGGTTGTTCCCACTTGAAGTCAGGGTGACTGGAATCCTCGGTTTGACTGCGATCTTCTTGGGTCACCGGGTTGACATCGGGGCCTTTGGGAGGTGGGCGGTCGCGGCAATCTTCCGGGGCTGATATCAAGGAGAATCGTGAGGATCGGTCCGAGCATCGTCACGCTTTCCGTCGATCGAGAGGGTGTCGGCATGCTGGTGGGACTTCATACCGAGGAGGGGATTGCATCCGCTTGGTGGAGGCTGAACGAAGGCCGGGCATGCGCGAAAGGGGATGCGATCCCCTTCTCCATATTGAAAGAGGTCGGGTGTCGCAGTTCCACATCTTCTTCTGCCTTTTCAGTTCCCGCCGTCTCCCCGGGGCTCTCCCAGAGCCGACCAGCCAAGTTGCTGACTGAGCCGGACGACCCCATCGCCTAGAGGCGGGTAGTCACACGAACGCACGGATGAACCACTGGAAAAATGGTGCGTCCTGGGCAACGGGTCAGCCTCTCCGGCGTCAATGCCCAGCCGCGCCCTCAAGTGGCAAGCTTGAGCGACTCCTTGAATCCTCTCAACTGATCTTCTCCGCCATGAACCGGAGCAGCAGGGCCATCGAAACCCGGGCCAGGGCCGGATTGTAGCGGGTTCCTTCATCGCGAAGGAAGGCGTGGGCGGCGTTGAATTCGTGCCACTCGTAGTCTGCCTCCACCGCGTCGAGCTGCTCGTGGATCGCGCGTCTGCCTTCCAGCGGAATGTGCGGGTCCTGGCGGCCGAAGACGAAGAGCATCGGCGCGTTGACCTCGGCGATCCGCTTGAGGGTATCGTCGCATTTTCCGGCGCCGAGATTTCCGGAGTGCAGATCGGTCGGGTAAAAGGCTCCCACTGCCGTCACGCCCGGATGAAGCCCGGCCCGCAAGGCTAGATGGCCGCCGAGACAGACGCCGAAGCTGGCCACCTTTCCGGTGCAGTCGGCGTGGGCGGTTAGATAGCGGACCAGCACGTCGGTGTCCTCGTCATACGACGCGATCTCCTTCTCGGTCTTCAGGTTGTTGCCGCGGGCCGAGCCTTCGGCATCGTAGGCCAGCACGCTGCCCAGTGGCTCGAACTCATGGTAAACCTCCGGCACGGCGACGAGGTAGCCCTCCCCTGCCAGGGCCGCAGCCGTGCGACGGATCGGGCCGGTGGCCTGGAAGATTTCCGAGTAGAAGATGATCGCCGGACGCGGAGTGCCGCCTGTCGGAGTGAAGAGGTGAACCCTCATCGGTCCACGGGTGGTTTCGAGGTCAACGAAGGATTCGGAAAGCGTGGCCATGAAAGGAGTCTTTCGAAGCAAGGGCGGTCGATCCAGAAAATCCGCCTTTGGAGGGGGGGGCCCGCCCAGAAACCAAAAACGCCGCCCGGCAGAGAGCCGGGCGGCGTTGGGATTCGTGTCAGTCAGTCGCTTCAGGCGGCCTTGGAAGCCTTGGCTTCGAGGGCTTTCTTGACCTGGGCAACGATGGCCGAGAACGCAGCGGCGTCATGAACCGCGAGATCGGCGAGGATCTTGCGGTCAGCCTCGATGCCGGCGGCCTTGAGGCCTTCGACAAATCGGCTGTAGGTCACTCCTTCGTTGCGGACGGCAGCGCTGATGCGCTGGATCCACAGGCGGCGGAACTGACCCTTGCGCTTCTTACGGTCGCGGTATTCGTAGGTCATGGCCTTCCGCACGGCGTCCTTTGCGTAGCGGAAAAGCTTCGAGCGGAATCCGCGGAAGCCCTTCGCACGCCGGAGGACGCGCTTGCGGCGCTGGCGGCTGGCCGGGGAATTGGTGGCGCGTGGCATGGTATCGTTTCAGTTCGAACAGGCAGTTGGTTTGTCGTTTCTTCCGCAGTCTCGCCTGTTCGGGCATCCGGTGAGGGACAGGCTGCGTGAAGACCACCCGATTCGCGGGTGGGGGCGTGGTTGTGTGGGCGGTTCGGGTTTAGGCGAAGGGAAGGTTCTCCATGATCCGCTTGTGGTCGGCGTCCGCCACCGTCACGGACTTGCTCAGGGAGCGCTTCCGTTTACGGTTTTTGCATTGAAGCAAGTGGCGAGCACCCTGTTTGCGACGCAGGAGCTTCCCTGTGCCCGTGACCTTGAATCGCTTAGCAACGGCTTTCCGTGTTTTTGCTTTTCCTCCAGTCCTTGGCATGGGGCGGGCAGACTAGGGGCCCGCGCCCCCGTGGCAAGAGGAAAGTGGGGGAAAGTTGCTAGGGTTCAGTTTTCAGCGAAGAGGGGGAGAACATCGAACATTGAACGTCCAACATTGAACGTCGAAGTGGGAAGACGGGGGCGGCTTTTCATTTCGAATCTCAGATTTCGAATTTCTGGCGTCCCTTGGCACTTCAGCCCTCCACGGCTTTGGCGATCTGGAGGAGCTTGGCCTCGCCGAAGTGGGGGCCGAGGATCTGGACGCCGACGGGGAGTTGGCCGACTTTTCCGCAGGGCACGGAAATGGCGCAGTTCCCGGCGAGGTTCGCGGCGAGGGTGAAGATGTCGGAAAGGTATTCGCGGAGTGGGTCGTGGGCCGACTCGCCGAGCTTGCGGGCTGGAGTGGGCGCGACGGGCGAGAGAACGGCATCGACGGTCTCAAAGGCGGTTTCGAAGTCGCGGCGGATCAGGGTCCGGACTTTCTGGGCCTTGGTGTAATAAGCGTCGTGGTAGCCGGAGGACAGGACGTAGGTGCCGAGGATGATGCGGCGCTTCACCTCCGGGCCGAAGCCTTCCTCGCGGGAGCGGCGGTAAAGATCGAGCAGGTCGGTGGGGTTCGCGGCGCGGTGGCCGTAGCGGATGCCGTCGAAGCGGGAGAGGTTCGACGAGGCCTCGGCCGGAGCGATGACGTAGTAGGTCGCGACGGCGTATTCGGTGTGCGGCAGGGAAATTTCCACCAGTTCGGCACCCGCGGCGGCGAGCTTGTTGGCGGCGGCCATGACGAGTTCGCGGACGCCGGGGTCGATGCCATCCCCGAAATACTCCTTCGGCAGGCCGATTTTCAGGCCTTTCACGCCGTCGTTCAGGGTGGCGAGGTAATCCGGCACCGGGCGATCCAGCGAGGTGGAGTCCTGCGGATCGTATCCGGCGATGGTCCCGAGCAGCAGGGCTGCGTCCTCGACGGTCTGGGTCATCGGCCCGATCTGGTCGAGCGACGAGGCGAAGGCGACGAGTCCGAAGCGGGACACCCGGCCATAAGAAGGCTTCAGCCCGACGATCCCGCAGTGCGAGGCGGGTTGGCGGATCGAGCCACCGGTGTCCGAGCCAAGTGCCGCGAAGGCCGTGCCGGACGCGACCGCCGCAGCGGAGCCGCCGGAGGAGCCTCCGGGGATGCGGTCGAGGTCGTGGGGATTCCGCGTGATCTGGAGCGCGGAGTTTTCCGTGGCGGAGCCCATCGCGAACTCGTCCATGTTCAGCCGGCCGAAGGGAATGGCCCCGGCGGCGCGGAGCTTGCGGATGACGGTGGCGTCGTAGGGCGAGGTGTAGTTTTCCGAGAGGAACTTCGAGCCGCAGGTGCAGGGCTGGCCGAGGACGTTCAGGTTGTCCTTGATGGCGATCAGGATGCCACCGAGCGGCAGCGAGAGATCGACGGTCGCGGCCTCGGCCTGCGCGGCGGCGAGGTCGTGGCTCAGGTAGGCGCCGATTTCAGGGTCGCGGCTGGCGATTTTTCCGGCGAGGTCGTCGAGCAGGCCGCTGGGGGTGATGCTGCCGCTGCGGAGCTGGTCGCGAAGGGAGAGGAGTGACATGGCGGGAAAAGATTCAGGCGTCGGCGACGACTTTCGGGACACGGATCTGGTTCTGCGCCTGGTCGGGCGCGTTCTGAAGGACGGAGGCCAGCGGCAGGCTTTCGTGGGGCTCGTCCTCGCGCATGCGGTCGAACACCGGCGAGGGATAGGCGGTCGGTTCGATGCCGGAAACGTCGAGCTGG
>JAIXVN010000567.1 GCA_027483005.1 Verrucomicrobiaceae bacterium | reverse complement strand
TGGGTGGCCGAGGGCGATTATCCCTACATCATTCCAGCCGACCCCACCCAGACCTGGAGTGAACTGCCGCCACGCGAACCACTGATGCAGGTGGCGCGCTCCCGTTCGAAAGAGTCCACGGCTGCCGAAGATTTGGAAGGTTTTCCGGCCAGTCAGGCCGCGCGTTCGTGGCTGGGCGGGGCAGCCTCTTCTCTTCATGACAGCGAGATTCCGCCCGCCGCCCAGGAGTCGGCGAAGTCGGTCATCCGCACGGCCATCTGCTTCGAGCCCCGCGAAGGACGACTCCACGTGTTCCTGCCTCCCTTGGCGGAAACCGAAGAGTTTCTGGATCTCATCGCCAGCATCGAGCAGACCGCCTCCGGCCTGAACCTGCCGGTGATCCTGGAAGGCAGCCCGCCGCCGTATGATCCGCGCATCCAGGTGCTGAAGGTCACGCCCGACCCCGGGGTCATTGAAGTCAACCTCCAGCCCGCCGCGAGCTGGGACGAGTTGGTGGAGAACACGACCACCCTTTACGAGGAAGCCCACCTCACCCGTCTCACCACCGAGAAGTTCATGGTCGATGGCCGACACACCGGCACCGGCGGTGGCAACCACATCATCCTCGGCGGAGCCACTCCCTCCGACAGCCCGCTGCTGCGACGCCCCGACCTGCTGCGCAGCATGCTGACCTACTGGAACCACCATCCGTCCCTCTCGTATCTTTTCTCCGGCCTCTTCGTCGGCCCCACTTCGCAGGCACCCCGCATCGACGAGGCGAGACATGATGCCCTTCATGAGCTGGAGATCGCCTTCAACACGATGAAGGACGAGTTCAATCCGCCGCCGTGGCTGGTGGACCGGCTGTTCCGACATCTTCTAACAGACTCGACCGGCAACACCCATCGCACCGAGTTCTGCATCGACAAGCTCTACAGCCCGGACGGCACCACCGGGCGACTTGGCCTGCTGGAAATGCGGAACTTTGAAATGCCGCCGCATGCCGAGATGAGCATGGCCCAGCACCTTGTCCTGCGCGCCCTCGTCGCACGTTTCTGGCGGGAACCTTATGAGAAACCGCTGGTCCGCTGGGGCACCTCGCTGCATGACCGCTGGATGCTGCCGCATTTCGTGAAACAGGATTTCCACGACGTGCTCGGCGACCTGAATCGCGCGGGCTACCCGATCGAGCGCGCGTGGTTCGACCCACATCTCGAGTTCCGTTTTCCAAAGATCGGCGATTTCGTCAGCCAGGGCGTGGAAATCGAGCTGCGTAACGCGATCGAGCCCTGGCATGTCCTCGGTGAAGAAGACGCCGCCGGTGGCACGGTCCGCCATGTGGACAGCTCGGTGGAGCGTCTCCAGGTCCGCGCCCGCGGTCTCACGGAGGGTCGATACAAGATCGCCTGCAACGGCTGGACCCTCCCGCTGCACCCGACCGGCACGCAGGGCGAGTCGATCGCGGGCGTCCGCTATCGCGCGTGGCAGCCTCCGAGCTGCCTGCATCCAACGATTGGCGTCCACACGCCCCTGGTCTTCGACCTGATCGACACCTGGAACCAGCTCTCGCTCGGCGGCTGCACCTATCACGTCTCCCACCCGGGCGGGCGGAACTACGACTCCTTTCCAATCAATGCCTACGAAGCTGAGGCCCGACGCATGGCGAGGTTTTGTCGTGAGGGACATACGGGAGGAATGGTGCGGGTAAAAGCCCCTGCCGGCAGTCCTGACTTCCCCTTCACGCTGGACTTGAGGACGATCCGGGCCAGCCTCTGAGGCCGCGCTGGTTTTCCGCCCATGTCCCCAAGTGAATCGTCCTCCAAACCACCCACTCCTGCCCTCGCAGGATCGGGTCAGGAGGGTCTGTGGGATGAAATGACCGATCGTCAGGGTCGCGTCAGGCCCGTTTGGTCCAAGTTTTCCGCCGCCCTGAACGGATGGAACAGCGAGCACCGCGCCGAGCTTGGTTACTCCGCCGACCGCCTGCTGGAGGATCTCGGGGCCACCTACAACGTTTACAACGACGCGGGCGGAGCGGGCAGGCCAAGACGGATCGATCCGCTGCCCTTGCTGATCGACGGCGCGGAATGGCGATCGGTCTCGGCCGGCCTCAGCCAGCGTGCGCGGCTGCTGGAGGTGGTTCTTGCCGACCTCTATGGCCCACAGAAGCTATTGAAGGAGGGCCTGATCCCACCGGATCTGATTCACGCGAATCCTCATTATCTCGCCAACATCCGGGGCATCCAGCCGTCTGGCGGACGACATCTGATCGGCATCGGCTTCGATCTTGTTCGAAATGCGGCGGGCAACTGGGTGGTCATGCGAGATCACACCCGGTCTCCCGGAGGACAGGGCCAGACACTTGAGAACCGGAGCGTCACCGCCAGCGTGCTGCCCGGTGAATTCGAGGATTGCCGCGTCGCCAATCTCGCCCCGTTCTTCGAGTCGGAGCGGGAAACCTTCCGCAGCCTCGCAGCAGGACATGTGAACATGCCGAACGTGGTGTTGCTGACTCCCGGATTCCGGCATCCATCGTACTTTGAACACGCCTACAAGGCCCGTGTTCTCGGTATTCCGCTGGTCGAACCGGCGGATCTAACCGTCCGCGAGCGCCGGCTTTTCCTGAAGACCCTTTCCGGACTGCGGCGCATCGATGTGCTGGCCTGCCGATTGGATACCGATGCGATCGACCCCCTTGAGTTCTGGACCCATGGGGGCAGCGGTGTCCCGGGTTTGACCGAGGCCTGGCGCTCGGGAAATGTGGCCCTCGCCAACGCTCCGGGCTCGGGCTTTGGCGGCACCCTGGCCCTGATGCC
>JAIXVN010000302.1 GCA_027483005.1 Verrucomicrobiaceae bacterium | reverse complement strand
GAGCAACGTCAGCAGACCCATGGTTCGCATGCTTCCTGCATAACAGCCCCGACACGCAACATCACGTGAAATTCAGGTGAATTCACGCCATCACCCGCTGGAAAAACCCGAACGCTCCCGCCGTCGAAGCTCCGAAGCAGTTGCCCAGACGATGTGGAATGTGGGCAATCGTCAAGATGATGGGAGGCTTGCGGGCGGCATGCCGGTCAAGTCCCGCACACTCAAAACCCTGCGATCTCACGATCGGTCAAGGCCCGCCAGGCTCCGGGCGCGAGATCCTCCGGCAAGGAGAGTCCTCCGATGCTCTCGCGATGCAACGAAGTCACCCGGTTGCCGATGCGATGAAACATCCGCTTCACCTGATGATAGCGCCCCTCATGCAAGGTCAGCCGCGCCTCATGACTGGACAGGATCTCAAGCTCGGCGGGGAGGGTTGTTAGATTCTCGGTGTGAAAATGAAAGCCCTCGGCGAAAGCCTGAATCGCGGACTCCGGAATCGGATCACGAGTTGCCACCCGATAGACCTTCGGAACCTTGCTTGAGGGATCCATCAACCTCTTCGACCAGCGACCGTCATTCGTCAGCAACACCAGGCCGGTTGTGTTCCGATCCAATCGACCCACCAGATGAAGGCTTTCCCGGTCGGGATCCTCAATCAGGTCGATCACCGTCCGGTGTTCCGCATCGCGCGTGGCACTGACCACGCCGACCGGCTTGTGGAGCATCAGATGAATCAAACGCTCGGCCGGGCGGATCTCGATCCCATCGACCGCGACCCTGGAAAAGCGATCCACCTCGAGATCGATCCTGAGAACGGGCACTCCATCCACGGTCACGCGACGCGCCACCACCAACTCACGGGCCCGGTTTCGTCCCATCGAGTCATGTTTCGCGAGGAGACGGTCGAGCTTCATGGAAAGGGTCATGCCGGCCAGTTCCGGAGAAGGGCTGTCTGATCGATCCCTCCGCGAAATGCAATCCGCCAATCGGTCCGATGTGGCACCAGTCGCTTCCCGCCGGGAATCTATCGTTTGACAATTCCCTCGAACCCCCGACCCTGCGGCAAGGAAGCGTGTGCGGAGTCGAGTTCGTCCCGGGTTCCAGCCGATCAGATGAGCTTGTTGGATCCAGAAACCATCCACAGAAACCTGCCCCCATGGGTCGTGTTGATGCTGGGGCTGCTTGCCCTCAACGCGCTCGCTCCAACCCCAGCGAGAGCCAGAAAATCCGATCCATCTGAGACCGCCGGACTCACCATCAAGGACGACTGCGCTTCCCCGCAGAGCCGGGGCAGCGATGCGACGGATCTTCTGTCTCCTGTCCCGTTGATGGAGGCAGGACTCATCCTTTCCGTCTGCCGGATTCCGGTCATGGAATCTGAAGGTGATCTGCCGCCGAACTCATCACCGATTGGTGAGGTCCGTGGAAGAGCTCCACCCTCTGAAGCAGTCGCCTGACGCCCAAGGATCAAGAATCCTGCGGGTTTCTTCCCACCCCAGCCACCTCAGCTGCGGTGGTCGCGGTGTTCCCATTAGGCTGCTGCCCTCGCACTTCCCAGCAGAGGTTCGTCTGCTCCCGTTCAGCCGATCGACATCGGTGGACCTTGTTCCCTTTTCATCAACTTCATGAAACCATTTCCATCCAACTCACTCTGTTTCTCCACCCCGAATCTCCCGGTCCGGATTCCTTCCACCCACCTTCACCCCACCCGCCCATGATCAGCTGGCTTTTCCCAAAAATCATCGGCGGCAAGAACGAGCGCGAGGTGAACCGCATCCGCCCCACCGTGGCGCGGATCAATGAGATCGAAGCCGCGCTCCAGCGTGAACCGATCGGCAAGCTCCACGATCTAACAAACAGTTGGAGGCTCCACCTTTCCCGATATCATCCGCTCAGTGCGCCCACCCGGTCACAGATCGAACGCATGGACGAATCCGGCCTAACAGAGACCGCTGCCGCCATCGAGGCCCGCTTCAGCCTCCTCAGAAAGGAGTTCCCTTCCCTGCCGACGAAAGTCGAAGCCAGCCCGGCGTCCATCGAATCCGCCAAAGGCGCGTTTCATGAAATCGAGGACCGTTTCCCGAAATCGCGAGCCAGGTATCTCGAGAAGATCCTGCCCGAGGCCTACGCCGTCGTCAAAAACGCGGCGCGATGCCTCACCGGAACCGAGGTCCTCGTCAACGGCCATCCCCTCGAATGGCGGATGGTCCACTTCGACGTGCAGCTCATCGGCGGCATCGCCCTCCATCGCGGCATGATCGCGGAAATGCAGACCGGCGAGGGCAAAACCCTTGTCGCCACCCTGCCCGTCTTCCTGAACGCCCTCACCGGCCTCGGGGTCCACGTCGTCACGGTCAACGAGTACCTTGCCAGACGCGACTCCGAATGGATGGGGGCCCTGTTCCGCTTTCTCGGGCTGAGCGTCGGCTGCATCGACAACCAGATGGGACCATCCGAGCGGCGGGCCGCCTACGCCTGTGACATCACCTACGGGACCAACTCCGAGTTCGGCTTCGACTACCTGCGCGACAACGGCATGGCCCGCACCCGCGAGGAGCAGGTCCAGCGCGGCCATCACTTCGCCATCATCGATGAGGTGGACTCCATCCTCATCGACGAAGCGCGACCTCCCCTGCTCATCACCGGAGCCTCGCCGCAATCGAGCCGACCCTTCGAGCTTCATCGGCCACTGGTCGAGAGGCTTGTCCGTCATCAGACGGAGCTCTGCAACCAGTTCGCCGCAGAAGCGAAGAAGCTGCTCAAGGAGGGCGATGAAAAGTCGGCGGGTCTCGTCCTCTTCAAGCTGAAGCTGGGCCAACCGCGCAACCGGCAGTTCCTGCGCCTGATGGAGAATCCGGAAATCCGCCGGCTGTTGGAGAAGACCATCCTTTCCTTCCAGCACGGAGCCTTTCAGAAGGACGTCTTCAAGTTGAAGGAAGAGCTCTACTTCGTCGTGGACGAAAAGAGCCGCGTGGCCGATCTCATGGAAAAAGGCCGCAGGCACTTGTCTCCGGACGAGCCTGATTCCTTCACTCTAACAGACACCCGCCCGGGCCTGGCGGCCATCGAGGCCGATCAGTCACTCGGTCAGGAGCAGAAAGCCCTCGCCCGCCGGGAACTGGCCAGCCGCATGGACGCGCAGGCTTCGCGGATTCATGTCATCTCGCAGCTTCTCAAGGCCTACTGCCTTCACGAACGCGATGTCCACTACGTCGTCCGGGACGGCAAGGTCAGCATCATCGATGAAAGCACCGGCCGCGAAATGGAAGGCCGCCGCTGGTCGGACGGACTGCATCAGGCCGTCGAGGCCAAGGAAAAGGTCACCATCGAGGAGGAGAACCAGACCTTCGCCACGATCACCATCCAGAACTACTTCCGGCTCTACGACAAGCTCGCCGGCATGACCGGCACCGCCGAGACCGAGGTCGCCGAGTTTCATGATATCTACAAGCTCGATGTCCTGCCGATCCCGACCAACACGCCGAATCTCCGCATCGACGACAATGACCAGATCTTCAAGACGCGACGTGAGAAGTACAACGCGGTGATCGAGAAGATCTCGAAGGCGCACGCGCTGGGTCAACCCGTGCTCATCGGCACCGCATCCGTCGAGGCCTCGGAGACCCTCTCGCGATTGCTCTCGAGGGCCTCGATTCCCCACACCGTGCTCAACGCCAAGCAGCACGAGCAGGAAGCGGAAATCGTCGCCCTCGCCGGCCGGCGCGGGGCCGTCACGGTCTCCACCAACATGGCCGGTCGCGGCACCGACATCAAACTCGGCGAAGGCGTCGCCGAACTTGGCGGGCTCTTCGTCATCGGCACCGAGCGCCATCCCTCGCGCCGTGTGGACCGCCAGCTCCGTGGGCGATGCTCGCGCCAGGGCGACCCCGGGCGATCCCAGTTCTTCATCTCCCTCGAGGACGACCTGATGCGCAATCATGCCTCGCCAGAACAAATGGCCGCAATGATCGAGCAGGCGCGGAAATCCGGGAAACCCTCGCCGATCGGGAGCCTGATCGAGGCCGCCCAGAGAAGGGTCGAGCAGCGCGATTATCTCGGTCGCAAGCAGGTGCTGGATTTCGACGACGTCATGAACCTCCAGCGCGAGATCGTTTACGGCTATCGCAACGAGGTCCTGACCACGGAGGATACCCGACGCCTGGTCCATGGAATCCTTTCAGAGACCCTTCAGGCGCAGCTTCAGGAATTGGCCGCCGAATGGGGGCCTCAGGCCCCTGATCCCGAACGACTGCTGCGCTGGGCCCATGATCATCTGCCCACCCGCGTGGAGCCGGAGGAACTCGCAGACCAGAAGTTTGAATCGATTGCGGAGCTTCTAACAGACAAGGTCCGGGACGACTATGATTCCCGGGTCCGCCAGGTGCCTCAGGAAATCCTGGAGCGTGAGGAGCGTCGGTTGATTCTTTCCGCCATCGACCATGCCTGGCGGGAGCATCTGACCGACATGGATGAGCTCAGGGACGGCGTCTATCTCCGTGCCCAGGGTCAGAAGGATCCGCTGGTGGAATACAAGAACGAGGGCTTCGCGCTGTTCAACGAACTCATGGAGTCCATCCGCCGGGACTGCTTCCATTTCCTGTTCCGGTCCGCCATGCAACTCGAACTCGGGTTTCCTCCCAAGCAGTCAGAGTCGATCCAGACCGTATGAAACCAGGCGGGTGGTTCGCTCAGCGGATCACCCGTCCCAGCAAGCCGATCATCTGCTCGGCGGCCGCCTTGCCGGTTTCGAGCACCTCATGGTGATCGAGGGCATTCGCGGTGATGCCGGCCGCCCAGTTGGTGAGACAGGAAAAGGCGGCGATCTTCAGGCCCAGTTGGCGGGCCTGGATCGCTTCCAGCACAGTGCTCATGCCAACGGCATCGGCCCCGAGGGTGCGGAGCATGCGGACCTCCGCCGGAGTTTCGTACTGCGGTCCCCGTAGTCCGGCATAGACCCCTTCGTGCAGCACGGTGCAGCTTTCCGCCGCTGCGGCGCGAAAGGTGGCCCGCCACTCGGGGTCGTAGGTCGTGGTCATGTCGATGAACGCAGAACCGGAGAGCGGGGTGGTGCCGGTGAGGTTGAGATGGTCGGAGAGCATCATCCACGAGCCGGGCGCGAAGTCCGGATTCAGCGTGCCGGCGGCGTTGGTGAGGATGATCCGATCCATCCCCTCCTGCGCCATCCAGCGCACCCCGGCGGTGAGGGTGGTGGCATCGTGGCCTTCGTAGAGATGGACGCGGCCCTGCATCACGATGACCGGAGCCGCTCCGAGTTTCCCAATCAGGAACCGACCGGCATGCCCCGGCACGGAAGAGACCGGCAGGCCCGCTTCCGCGAACCCGACGGTTCTTTCCACTTCCACGGCATCCGCGAGCGGGCCGAGTCCGGACCCTAGGACAATGCCGGTCATGGGATTCAGGAGTTCATGAGGGCTTCGATGTCGTCGGCCTCGATCGGGATCTTGCCCATGAGGTCGAAGTTCCCGTGCTTGCCGATGAGGACATCGTTCTCAAGGCGGACGCCGAGGCCTTCCTCACGGATGTAGATGCCGGGCTCGATGGTGAAGACCATGCCCTCGGCGAAGGGTTCATTCGGCGGAGCGACATCGTGAACGTCGAGCCCCATGTGGTGGGACGTGCCGTGCATGAAATACTTCCGGACCAGCGGCTTGTCAGGTCCCTGTTCCTTCGCCGCCTTGGCGTCGATCAGGCCGAGTCCGACGAGCTCGCCCTCCATCAGCTCGATCACCTGCTTTTGATATTCCATCGGCGTGTTGCCGGGGCGCAGCAGCTTGTTTGCGCCACGCAGAACCCGCAGCACGGCGTCATAGACCTGCCGCTGGCGCGGGGTGAAGCGACCACTGACCGGGATCGTCCGGGTCAGGTCGGAAGCCCAGCCACCATACTCGGCGGCCACATCAAGAAGAACGCAATCGCCCGCCTGACAGACCTTGTCGTTTTCCACATAGTGAAGCACGCAGGCGTTCTTTCCGCCCCCGATGATCGGTCCGTAGGCAAATCCCCGCGAACCGCGGCGGACGAATTCATGCAATAGTTCGGCCTCGATCTCCCACTCCCCCACTCCGGGTTTCACAAACCCCAGCAGGCGGCGGAAGCCTGCCTCAGTGATGTCACAGGCTTTCTGGATCATGTCGATCTCGACCGGATCCTTGGTCATGCGGAGTTGATGCATCAGAGGAGCCAGGCGCTCGTAGCGGTGCAGCGGATAACGGACCTGACACTGCTTGATGAAACGGTCGTTCCGCGTCTCCACAATCACGGCGGCCCGAAGGTGCTCGTTGGTCGGAAGATAGATGTTGTCCGCCTGGGGCACCAGCGTGTGCAGCATCGATTCAAAGGAGCCCGACCACTCGATCCTCTCGATCCCGGTGGCGGCGCGGGCCTGCTCCTTGGTGAGCTTGTCACCTTCCCAGATGGCGATGAGTTCGCTGGTTTC
>JAIXVN010000538.1 GCA_027483005.1 Verrucomicrobiaceae bacterium | reverse complement strand
GTGGCTCGATTGCTCATTCGGCGAATGGTTCCAGAGCATCCACAATCATCGCAAGGGTGAGTTCAACCTCGCTCCCGATCGTCCGGCTTTGGAGGCTTTGCGCATTCTTGCTCCGGCAGACGGCACCACTTGCCTGCTCGATCCCGAGCTGCCTTCGGGTGGGAGAAAGCTTCCCCTCGCCAGCAGCATGCCCACCACTGCGCAATGGTCGTCGCCCACGCTTGAGCTCGAGGCCGGCTTTCCCGAGCCCATGGCCATTCTGGTTCCCGGCACGCATGTCCTGGTCGCCACGGATTCCCGGGACGGCTCAGTCCGGCAGGTCACGATCCATGTCGAGGAGTTGTGATCTTGAATCTCCGATTGCGAAACCTTCGGTCTCGGTCGTGCGAGTTGGATTGGCCGTTGGATCGAGGATGCTTCATGGCGCGATGACCTTGATCCGGGCAAACCTCTTGCCAGCGCCGACAAGAGGAAGCGTGACGCTCACGGTTTCGGTGGGGCCGTTGTCGATGATGGCGACCGCACCCGGGTCGGCAGGATTCCATGAAGCGGCCCCCAGTTGGCCCGAGAGTTCGATCCGCGAGACAAAGCCGGCTTCACCGGCTGCTTTCACCCGGATGAACTGGTAAACGACATGGGTGGTCCCGACATTCGTCTTCAGGGGGGCGCCGGATGAAGGTTTCGAAGGATCGCTTCCGGTCACGAACTCAATCGAGTTGGCGAGTCCATCCTTGTCAGGATCTGCAGCAGGTTCGCGATCTGTTGGATTTGTGATGTCCGGGAAGTTGGTGACCCACGAGTCATATGGGGCCATCGCGAAGGTGGCGGTGACGCTGAGGTTCGCTTGGGGATTCGTGTCGGTGCGGGCAGCGGTGAGGACGCCGTCGCTCCATGAAGCGAAGGAGTAACCGGGGTTCGGAACAGCGGTCACGATGGTTCGGTCCGTGACTGCCGGTTTGGGAGGTGTTTCCAGAGATTGCAGGATGGCGTGAAGTCCTTGGGTTCCCAGCAACGTTGACGAAGTGTCCTTGTTTGCGGGATCCGCGAATCATGTCCAAATGAAGAGCTTCACTCGCGGATTGATCGACAAGCGGCTAGGGCATTTCGCCCTGGCACCATTGTCCCAACAGTTGGAGGAATCCAATCTCATTCAAGATCGCACTCCGCGTTCGACTGGGTCCCTTCGAGGGAGTTCGTCGGGAGTTCCGACCTTGTCGGATGAAATGCATGGCCGGGTCATGGAAAGACCTGGGTCAACTCCTTGGCGGCTGCGAGGTCGCGCGGGGTGATCATTTCCCGATCTAGGGGAAGGTTTCCCCGGCCTTCGATGGCTTCGATGACCTTGCGGGAGGGTTGCCAGTTGAGATCGCCGAGTTTCACGGGATTTCCAAGACCCGTTCCGGTGGCGGCCCTCCAGCCCCGCCAGAGGAGTTCCGAGCAGTAGATGGCCTGATCGTCGAAGCGGTAGTGAGGGTCGTAGGGTTTCCCGAGGTCTCGGCGCATGGTGGCGAGGACTTTCGGAACGTGTTTCCGATGGGCCTCACCCAGCCGGTAGGCCCAGACTTTCTTGCCACGGCCACGGTCGATCCATCGGGCGAGCGGGATTTCCTGGACCGGACCGATGGCCTCGATGACCATCCAGTTGCCGTTGCGTCAGAAGACCATGGCGCAGTGTGAATAGGGAGAGGCGGTGGAGCCTTCGATGGCATCGACGAGGTCCATGCCCCATGGATTCGGGAGCGACTGGAACACGATGTCGCCTTGCTGGGGACGGTAAGCCGCTTCGGCCTTCTTGGACTGGGCGAAGGTCGGGTGGACGAGGGCGAGAACCAGCAGGAGGATGCGCGCGTTCATGCCCTTCAGGGTGGATCATTTCTCGACCCGCTGCCAGACCTCGTTTCGGCGGAACATTTCAAGGGTCCAAGGAGGATCGAAGAAGGCGAAGAAGGGCTTGCCGACGGGCTTGAGGTTGTTGGCCTTGATGAGGGCGGAGAGCTCTTCCTGGGCCTTCTTGCGGTTCTCTTCCGAAGTCCAGCCCTTGAAGCGGAGGGTGGCGATGTGGCTGGCCTCGATGGCTCCCGTGGTCATGCCTTCGCCGGTCGGCTTCGGAGCGCCGGCCTGGGCAACGGCGGCTGGGATGATGAAACTCATGCGGCCCTTTTCGGCTGCCTGGGCGTCAGCGGGGCCGCCCTCCATGAGGACCGGGGCGGTCATTGGGATCTTCTGGTTGCCGTCGTTGGCGCCGCTGATGTACTTGAAGAGGTTGTTGAAACTCTTGTCGCGCTTGCCCATGCCCTCCATCGGGGCGCTGGCGATCGGGATGCTGGCATACTCGCGGAGTTCGAATCTTCCGTCCTTCTTGAGGCTTTTGAACGGAGGCTCCTCGATGGCGTGAGAGAGCATGGGAAAGACGACGGCGGCCATCACCACGGCTGGAATGAGGATTCGGCTGATTTTCATGGTCGGCAGTGTGGCCCACTCCGCTGGTTTTTCAACAAGGGATGTTTGCAGGTCGCTGGGGTCATGCCGGGAAAAGGGCGTGTGGGCGTGAGCATGGGAGGCCGTGTGAGATACTGAGCTCTCAACCAGGGAGGAGAAATGAACCGCAGATGGACGGGCATCGACGTGCAGTTGAAGAGGGATCGAATTCTCTGATTGATAAGGCTTCAGGTTCCTTATCTGCGTTTGTTCCGTCCCCTGCATTCTAAAAGTAAGTGCAACGGTTCTGGCTGAAGGAATAAGGCTTCAGCAGGCCCAATGCCAATCATGAAATACACCCAGTTAAGCGAGG
>JAIXVN010000470.1 GCA_027483005.1 Verrucomicrobiaceae bacterium | reverse complement strand
CGATCAACACGCTGGAATCCGACTTCGTGCAGGAGCGGCGGCTGCCCTCGCTGAAGCAGCCGGTGAGCACACCGGGCAAGCTGATCATGCAGAAGCCGGACAAGCTGCGCTGGGAGTTGGGAAATCCAATCGAGACGCTGGCGGTTTCCGACGGCATCACGATGACCCTCCTGCAGGCCTCCGACAAGAGCGCGCGACAGGTGGCCAAGGACTCCCCGCAGGCGAAGCAGTTTTCCTTTCTCGGCGGCAGCGCGCTGTCCTCGCCGGAAGCCCTCCGCGAGGCCTTTGATGTCACCGACTCCCGCGTCACCTCGGGCATCCACCAGTACACGCTGCAACCCAGGGAGCGGCGGATGAAGGCGAACGTGCCCTGGGTGTTTCTCGACATCGATCCCTCGACCAATGAGCTGCGCGCGCTGGAGCTGGAAATGAAGGACAGGTCCCGAATCCGGACCGTGTTCAGCAACACCAAGCTGAATGGCAAGCTGCCCGCCTCGGCCTTTCAGGCGGATCTCACCGGCTATCAACTGAAATGACCCCACCCGGCGGTCGTGCCAGTTGAGGTCATGGAGGTTTCAGGGATCAAGGCCGACCCACCAGCCTGTCGGCGGTGGCTGTGGAGCTGTTGATCTCGACCTTGAAGGGGAGCCGTTGCTGAAGGTCGTGCCGGCGGCGAAAGATCGGTGCCCCACACCAGGGACTTGCCGGACACGGTGATCACCGTCGGCGTGGTCCCCACAAAGGTGGCCATCGCCGAGTTGGTGGTCAGGCTCAGCAGCAACGTGCCCGCCGGTTCACCGAGACGATGCGCGGGAACATGCGGCCACTCGCGCCACCAGGGCTCCTGTGTTTTCGAGGTTTCCTCAGTCATGCAACCTCCATGGAATGAACATTCCGGCCCCTCCTTCTCTGGCGGATGAATCCAGTCAACCCGACAATACTCTTCAGCCCCAAAGGGGTGGAATGAGATAGCCCCGGGTGCAACCCGGGGAGGTTTGTAAGAGCAAACTGAGTCCTGTAAGGACGCCATGGGGTCAATCCGATATCGAGGCCCGTGACCTTCCCATCGCGCCCATGCAGGGCGCATGCTCCATGCTACCCACATGACCCGGGGCCTTGCCCACGGGCTATCCCATTTGGCCCTGTTAGGGCATCTATGCGAGCAGCTCCCTCACCACATGCCCATGCACATCGGTGAGGCGGAAATTCCGGCCGGAGTAGTGGTAGGTGAGCTTCTCGTGATCAAAGCCCAGCAGATGCAAAATCGTCGCGTGCAGGTCGTGGACATGCATCGGCTTGTCCACCGCGCGGAAGCCGAACTCGTCGGTGGCCCCGTGCACATAGCCGCCCTTCACCCCACCGCCGGCCAGCCACATGCTGAATCCATAGTGGTTGTGGTCGCGGCCTTTCATGATGCCCGCATTCGAACCCGCCTGCGGCAGCTCGACCACCGGAGTGCGGCCGAATTCACCGCCCCAGATGACGAGCGTGTCATCGAGCATGCCGCGCATTTTCAGATCGGAAAGAAAGGCCCCGATCGCCTGATCACACTCGCCCGCGAGGCGGCGATGATCCTCGATGTTGTCGTGGCTGTCCCAAGGCTGGCCGTTGCCATGCCAGAGCTGGATGAAGCGCACGCCGCGCTCCAGGAGACGACGCGCCATCAGGCACTGGCGGGCGAAATTTCCCGGACCATACATCGCCTTGATCGGCTCCGGTTCCTTGGAAACATCGAAGGCATCCGTGGCCTCGCTCTGCATGCGGTAGGCCAGCTCGAAGCTGCGGATGCGGGCGTCGAGCTGCGGATCATGCGCGTGCGAGGCGAGGTGCTGCTCGTTGAGTTCACGCAGCAGCGAAAGATCCCGCGCCTGTCTCGAATCGCGGGCCATGGGGTTCTTCAGGTTCTCGATCATCCGCTCGATGTCCTGGATCGAGGTGTCGAGATAGGTGCCCTGGAATCGCCCTGGAAGGAACGACGAGCGCCAGTTTTCGCCGCGCTTGATCGGCATGCCGCCGGGGCACATCGAGATGTAGGCGGGCAGGTCCTCATTGCTACTACCCAGACCGTAGCTGACCCACGAGCCCATCGAGGGACGGGAAAGCCGGGCATCACCGCAATTCATGAGCATCAGCGAAGGCTCATGGTTCGGCACATCGGCGGTCATCGAGCGGATCACGCAGAGATCATCGGCATGCTTGGCGGTGTGCTTGAAAAGCTCGCTGACCTCGAGGCCGGACTGGCCGTAGCGGTCAAAGGCGAAAGGCGAACGCAGCGCCGCACCGGTGGGCCGCTCGGTCTTCAGGCCTTCCAACGGGATGACCTTTCCGTGCTGCTGGTCGAGTGCGATCTTGCGGTCGAAGGTGTCCACCTGCGACGGCCCGCCGTTCATGAAGAGATGCACGACCCGCTTCGCCCGCGGCGCGAAATGCGGGCCGGTCATTTCGCCCGGCATCATCGGAGCAGCGGAGGCATTTCCCCCGAACAGGCTGCCCAGCGCCAGCCCGCCGAAGCCCATGCCGCAGCGGCGGAGGAAGTCGCGACGGTCGAGGACGAGATCGCTGGCGGTGATGCGGTGGTGGCCCATGGTCAGTCGATGAAGTTGAAGTCGTTCGAGGCCCAGAGCATCTGGATCACATCGGCCCAGGGATCGCCGGACGCAGGAGTCGGCGCCTGGGAATCGGACTTGGGAAACTCCTTCGTGAAATCTCCGACGATCTCAGGCTGCGTCGTGGCGGACTCGCGGCCGAGGACCTGGATCGACCACTGCACGCCACCACAGGTGTCGCCCTCCGGGGCGCGAAGTACGAAATCCATCGTATCTCCCGGCTTCACCGGCACCCACTCGCAGGCCGCGTCGATCGAGCTCTCGGCTGGAAACTTCCCCTCAGCCAGCAGGTCGCGGCCTTTTCCCTCGATCCGCCAGGCGAGCGGGACTCCGTCCTTCTGGGTTCGTTTCAGGTGGGCCTTGATCCTCACCTCCCCTGCCCCGAGCGCGACCCAGCGGAAGATCATCCGATGATGGCTGCCCACATGCCCGCCGCCGGCTCCAACATGGAGCCAAGGGATCGGCGCGGTTTTGACGTCGGGCCCGGTTTTCCAAACATTGTCGGCGAAGAGTGGGAACTCGCGGACGTCCATGGAAAGGCCCTCGCTGTCGGGCGCGTGGCGGACCTGCCACTGGCCGCTGAGCTTCGGCTGGTAATCGGCGGGATTGGCGGACGACAGCCATTTCAGGATCGACTGCTTCTCGGCCGCAGAGGGCTCGCGGCGGAACAGACGCTGATAAATCCACTCGAGCCGCTTGCCGTCATCCGGCAGCGCCTTGAACTCCGGCGATGCGGCAAGCGCCCCGGCCTGACGAGTCACCAGCGGGCTGTTGAGGAAAAACAAGGCCTGCTGCGGCACCGTGGTCTGAAGGCGCGCCGCGCTGTGGTGATCGGGATGCGGAAGGTCGAACGAGACGAACAAGCCCGGCAGCGCATAGCGGTCGATGAACGAATAGACGCTGCGACGGTGATCCGACGACGGCTCATCGAGCTTCACCGCGCGACCGCCCTGAAGCGTCGTGTTCAAGGCCCCGCTCGAAGCCAGCAGGCGATCACGCATCGACTCGAAATCCAGTCGGCGGCGGCTCCATTTCCAGAAGCGGGTGTTGCCTTCATCGAGTGCGAGGTTTTCGCCGGGACCCTCGGCGGAAAGCCGGAAAGCCTCGGAGGTGAGCAGCAGGCGGTTGAGGGCCTTGATCGAGCTGCCGTGATCGACGAACCACTGCGCCAGCCAATCGAGCAGCGGACGCAGCGGCGGCTCCGTTTGCTGCGGGCCGAAGTCGCCCGGCTCGGCCAGCGGCGCACCGAAGTTCCAGGCCCAGACGCGGTTCACGATGACGCGGGCGGTGAGCGGATTGCTGCGGTCGGCGATCTTTTCCGCCAGCGAGAGTCGCGGGCTGCGATCCTTCGGAAACTCTCCACCGCCGAGAAAGCCGAGCCACTGGCGCTCGAAGGTCTCGCCACGATTGGCCGGATTGCCGCGTTTGAAAATGACGGCCTGCGACCAGTCCTTGCGGTCCTCAAGAGACATCGCTCGCGCGGGCGAGCCAGCGTGATCGACCTGGAGACGGCTCATCGCGCTGGCCCGCTCGCGCTTTTGATTGTCGTCCTCGCGATCAAAGAATTCGGAAATACGATCCACGCCGTAGTTCAGCGGACACTTCGAGTCGGCCACCACGGCGGAAAGTTCGGGCGAGGGTGCGAGGAGGTCGGCCGCCAATCGCTCGCTGGCCGCCTTCTTTCCGGCATCATCGGCGGCGGCCATTTCCGCCGACCAGGCGGCGAAGCGCGGATTGGGCGTGGCCAGGAGGTCGCGCCATTTCAGGACTGCTTTCGCCCGGAAGCGACCGCGCTTGAAAGCCTCGCTGGTGGCCTTGCCGTGGTCCCAGTTCTCCTGCTTCGCCCGCCAGGCGAGATCGAGGTAGGTGGCGACGGAATCCTTGGCGCGGATGTGATCGACGAAGCCCTGCCGCACCACCTGATCGGCCTGCTCCAGCTTCGCGGCCTCCGCTTGATACGCCTGGTAAGCGGCTTGATCCGCAGGCAACCCGATGACCGGCTTGTCGGTGGGCTCGTGGGTGTTCTCGAAGATCGAGTAGAGCGAGTAGTAGTCCTTCGAGGTGATCGGATCGGTCTTGTGATCGTGGCAGCGGGCGCAGGCCACGGTGGAGGCGAGAAAGCCGCGGGTCACGACATCGACGCGGTCGTCAATGGTCTCCACCCCTCCGGCACGTGGGCCGACTGTGAGAAAGCCGAGCGCGGCGAGATCGGGATGATCCGGCTTGTCCACGATCCGGTCGGCGGCGATCTGGAGCTTGATGAACTGATCGAAGGGCAGGTCGCGGTTGAAGGCCTTCACCAGCCAGTCGCGATAGGTGTAGGCAAAGGGATAGCGGTTGTCCTGGTCGAAGTTGTAGCCGCTGGTGTCGGCGTAGCGGGCGACGTCCATCCAGTGTCGCGCCCAGCGCTCGCCATAGGCCGGACTGGCGAGGAGTTCGTCGAGGAGCGCATTCCAGGTGGCGGCATCCGCGTTTCCGGAAATCCGCTGAAGCTGCTCCGGCGAGGGCGGCAGGCCGGTGAGCGTGTAGGCCGCGCGTTCCAGCCAGAGGCGGGGCTCGGCGAGAGGCGAGACTTTCAGGTGGAGGTCCTTACGCGCCGCAGCAAGGAAGGCATCGACCGGATGCGTGCCCGCCGGGGCCTGCGGGACTTCCGACTTCAGCGGCACGTAGGCCCAATGCTCCGCCGCGACCGCAGAGGCGGCCCACAAGGCGAAAAGGCTGATGACCGAACGGATCCGCATGAAATTCCAAAGCAACGTGCTCCCGAACGTCCGGGCGGATGGCGGTCTTTCAAGGGGAAAGGCCGAGGGTGTGCCGAGATTGTCGGCATCATCCGCCCGCTCATCATCCAGCGAATGGATCTCCGGGACCAGGACGGGTCCCTGCCTCAGGGCGTGGGGTCGCGACATTCCGGTCGGGACAGACTTCGGTTCTGGTTGCGACAGAAATGTCGCAACTCCATGGGATGTCCACCCGCCCACAATCCGCTTGGCTTGGTCGCACGGACGGACCAGGATTGATCCATGAAAGGGGTCTGCAAGAATCCACCGGTTCGCCCTTGCCCTCTGCTCACCGATCGGGCATTAAGTAACTCCCAAACCAGCCCGGTCGGTCAATCATACCGTTTGTCCAGAATATGATCCTCCGTCTATTCATCTCAATTCTGGTATTCGTCACTGCCGTGAGCGGCCAGACAACTCCAGAGGCCAAAGCTCAGTTTCAGAATTGGCTCACTCCGGAGAAGTGTGCTGGCTCAGATCCAGACGCGCTTTACGCCAAGCTCATTGAGACCGACGGCGTCAGGTGGGACTCTGAGCAGGCACGGGACAAGTTTCATGAAGTTTATGCGGAGGTTCTGGCGAGTAAAACGGATCAGCAGTATCCAGATGCAGCAAAATTCAGAAAGTCACTTTTGGATGCTTTCAGACAGACATTTGAGTTCATCCGCACGGCGAACGGCAACACTTCGACGGCCCACCAAATGACTCGCCTCCCCGCCGAACTTGAGTGGAAGATCAATCGTGGTTTCGAATCCAAATTCGACAATGGCATATCAGGAGAATACACCCTGGACGACATCCGGAATCTGGCGCGCATCTACCAGCAATCGCAAACGCGATTCGCGGACGGTGCGAATCTCAGTCACATTCAGGCGGACATTCTCGAACCCGCTCTGGATCAACTCAAGACTGCTGAACAGTCGATGAGCAAGGAAGCAGCGATTTATTTTCGAGCCAAGATTGTCTCCATGTTCGCTCAATACATCGGAAGATGACGGACAAACCGTTGTGCGCCAACCGGCCATAAGCTTTTCAATTTCACTTCAACATCCCTTCAATCGCGCCGATGGGCGGACCTCAAACGTTCCCCAGCGGCCGAAAATCCTCGCTCACCCCACTGGCCTGGTCACGGTCACGGCGATGCTGCCGCGCTCGTTGCCTTGTTCGGTCTGTGAGTAGAGCTTGAAGGTGGCGGGGGCCTTGGCGGGCAGGGTGGTGATCACGCGTTCATCGTCCGGGCCGGTGGTGATGGGCCAGATGGCCAGGTGGGCAAAGTTCCCCTGGACTGCGGTGACTCGTCACCGCTTTGGGTTCAGGAGGCTTGCCGACGGGGGAGGAGCTGGTTTCCCCGCCACAAGTGGCAACGGCCGGAAAGCGGTGACAAGTCTCCGCAGTCCAGGGCCACGATGCCCGCTTGGAAAAGAGGGTGAGAGTGATGCGTCCGTGGCGGAGTCAGAGTGGCAATCGTCACTTGCCCGCCAAGTTGGAAGGTCGGTTGACCCTCCCAGACCCCGAACCTTTCCTCCCGTCCGATCCCCCAGACGCAAATTCATCCCAATCTGGCGAAAGTCGGTCCGCGCAACGTAACATTCTCTTTCGTTGGGAATGGCATCGTCGGGCTGACGGGTTTTTTGAACCCGGAGTCTTGGGAGAGCAGGTCGGAATCTGTGGCGGAACGGCTGCCCCTCACACTCGGGAGCTACTTCTGAAGGTGAGCGTGGTGGGTGCAGGTTCAGTTGCCTCATTTCCGCATCTCCTTCAGCCCTGTCGATTTCCGCCGCGTTCGCGGATCATCGCGGCTGACCGCTGAAATGATCCGCCAGGGCCATCTTGATCAGCGACTGATAAGGCACATCGCGCTTGTTCGCCTCGCAACGAATGACCTCCAGCAGAGAGGCCGGCATCCGCAGGGAAATGGTCTCCGTGGTCGGCTTCAGATTCGGCAGGGAAATCTTGAGCGCCTTGGAGAGATCCAGATGCGCGGTGCTGCTGGCGGGCTCGCGAGGAACCTGGAGCGGTTCAGTCTTTCTGGTAGCCATAGGCGTTTCGTTCTCTGGAGTTCATGGGACGGGCGGAAATGATGCGGATCAAGGCACCGCGAACGGTAAAGGTGACGCTGAGCGGTCGGTTCCGGGCTGAGCTGCCAAAGGCATGCCAGCGGGATTCGGTGGGAGTGGAGTGTTTTGGATCGAACAGCACCCGCAGATCGGAGGTGAAGAAGACCGACTCGGCTTCGGGGCAGGCAATTCCATGCTTTTCATGGCTTTTGGTGGCATTGGCTCGGTCCCACTGGAATCCGGTGATGGCGGACCAATCAATCATCGGATTAACGTATATTCCTGAAATATACGTGAGTCAAGTCGCCAGGGCCAAAGAGTGGGCATGCTGGCGGGATTCCTGTGGCGACCATCACCCGGCTTTGTTGCGATCGGGATGTCGGGACGCCAAAAAGGCCGGGAGTTTCCTCCCGGCCTTCTGGTGAATCAATGGCTCAGGGCCGGCTTCATTCGGTGACCTTGATGCGGAGGAAGTCGGAGGCCGAGCTGGAGACCGTGCCGGGGGCACGGAAGGTGCGGTAGGTCCAGCCGGTGCCCAGGTTCGGAAGGCCGGCCTGGATGGCGTCCCGTTCCTCTCCTGCGTCGACTTCCGAGACATCGAGGGCCCAGGCGGTGAGGTCATCACTGCCCTGGATGCGGTAGATCACGCCATCGATGAGTCCGGAGACTTCCTCGTGGGTGGTCGCGTCATCCGTGAAGGTGGCGCCGGTGCGGACCGGGAGGGTGAGGGTGAGGACGCTGTTTCCACCGACGGTGGCGGTCTTGCCGACGACCTTGCCATCGTTGGCGGCGCTGGTCGGGCTGCTGTTGAAGGCGAACTCGGCGAGGTTGTTGCGGCCGTCGTTGTCGGGATCGGCCGCCTTTCCGATGATGGCGGCGTTGGTTTCACCGGGGAAGAAGCTGTCGATCCAGGTCACGAAGGGATCGGAAACGACGGCCAGGGTGAGGGCACCGGTGGTCTGGCTGAAGGTCCAGGTGTTGGCTCCATCGACCTTGGTCCAGTTGGTACCGGACTTGGTGAAGCCGGTGACCGAGAAGTTCGAGCCGAAGGTTTCCGTGAGGCCGACGACATCGACGAGCAGCCAGGAGTTGCCGTTGGTGACGTTGGCCGCGGTGAGGTCGATGTTGAACTTGCCGTCGAGGGTGACCGCCGCCGAGCCGGCGACCTTGTTGGAGGTGCCGTTGGTGGTGGGGGCGAATTTCAACTCGCTGGTGGAGGACAGGGCGAGGGTGCCGCCGTCCACGGTGGTGTCACCGGTGTAGGTGTTGGTGCCGGAGAGGGTCCAGGTTCCTGCGCCGAGCTTGTTGACGTGGATGGTGGCGGTGCCGTTGTTGATGTCTCCGGTCCATGCGCCATTTCCATCTCCGAGGAGCTGGAGGAAACGGGCACCGGTGACCGCACCCGTGGGGGTGAAGGCACCGGCCATGGTCAGCAGGCCGGCATCGGACTGGACGTTGTAGTTGTTTCCTCCGGTGGCCAGGGTGACGGCAGCGGTGAACTGGTTGTCTCCGCTGGCGTTGAGGACGTGGGCGGATTCGAAGTTCGCGAGCTGACGACCGCCGAGAGTGAGGGGCTCGGTGATGGTGAGTCCGCCGCTGACGGAGAGCCTGCCGTTGACATCGCCACCGTTGATGGTGGTGCCGGTGGTGTCGGCACCGAGGCCGGAGGCGTTGGTGATGGCGAGGGTGCCGGAGTTGATGGTGGTACTGCCGAGGTAGGTGTTCGCCGCGGTCAAGGTGAGGGTGCCGGTGCCGGACTTGATGAGGTTGGCGTTTCCAGCGCTGCCGTTGGAGATGAGGCCGTCGAAGGTGGTGTCGAGGTTCTTGGCACCGATGTTGTAGGTGTTGAAGCCAGCGTAGTCGGCACCTGCGAGGACGCTGGTGGCATCACCCGAAAGGGCTCCGATGGTGACCGTGTTTCCGGCGCTGCCATTGACTCCGGCGACGCGGGCGTAGTCGGAGAGAATGACCGTGGAGCCAGACATGTTGCCGTTGAAACCGCCGCCACCGTTGAAGTGGAGTGGGAAGGTGTGGAGGGTGTTGGCGACGCCGGACTTGAGACGCAGGGTGCCGGTGAATCCGGCATAGCTGCCCTGGAGGCGGAAGCCGAAGGCATTCGCCTGGGCATTGGTGCCGCCGGAGCGGGTGATGAAGGTCACGTCCCCGGCTCCGGTGAGACCTGAGACGCCGGGTCTGAATTGGGCACCGTCGAACACGGTGCCAGTCTTGCCAGTGTCCACCAGGAGGTTGGTGATCGAGGAGGTGGCGGCGTTGATGGTCACCTGACCGTCCCGAAGCTCGGTCTGTCCCGAGCCCAAGGCCGTGCCGGAGTTGAGGGTGACGAGAGCACCGGCTTCGATGACGGTGCCACCCGAGTGGGTGTTGGCACCGCCGAGGTTGATGGTGCCTGTGAGGTTCAGTTTACCGCTGCCGGCGATGATGCCGTTGTAGGTCAGGGTGCTGCCGGAGGCTGCATCGATCGCCGAAGTGGCGGAGGTGAGGGCAATGCCGCGGTTGGTGGCGATCGTCAGATTGGCGGTGGACTGGAGGGTGGCGCTGCCAAGGGTGATCTCACCCGGCGTGGCCGTTCCCGGCGCGGTGCCGAGCGAGCT
>JAIXVN010000164.1 GCA_027483005.1 Verrucomicrobiaceae bacterium | reverse complement strand
GTAAAGGCATCCCAGAACGCCGGATGGACGTGCTTCACGGTGTCGATCCGCAGGCCATCGACGCCGATCGTGTTGAGGTAGAAGGCGTAGATCTCGACGAATTCATCGACCAGCGCATCGAAATGGGCGCTGCCGGGAGCGGTCCAGATGTCGCGCAGCGAAAAGAAGTCGCAGGTGACCTCCTCGCCATCGGACTTGCCGAGACTCTCATTCGAGAAGCCTTTGCGGCTGTAGGTTTCCAGCTTCGAAAGAATCCCGGTGGTCGGGATTTTCACGCCGAGTCGCTCAACCGGTCCCTCCGGCCCGGTGCGGTGGAGATTCCACTCCGGGATGTCCGCCCACGCGGCGTTGTCGTGAAAGCCGTCGCGCTTGTAAGGCTGGATCCATTCACTCTCCTGCTCGCGGTCGAAGCGGCCGTTGCCGTTCGCATCGTAGTAGAACACCGGACCGGCGTGATTCATGACCACGTCCTGGATGATCTTGAGACCTTTCGAATGGGCCAGCGTGACGAGATCCTTGTAGTGCTGGAGGCGACCGTCCGGGCTGTCCGGATAGGGCTTTCCATCGAGTGAGGTCGCGCTGGTCAGATGCGGGTCGATGTCGAGGAAGTCCTGGGTCCAGTAGCCGTGATAGCCGGTCTTCGGACCGCCGAGATCGAATCCGGAGCGCCAGACATTTTTCACCGGCGGAGTGATCCAGATCGCGGTGATGCCGAGTTGGTTGAAATACCCGGAGGCGATCGCCTTTTCCAGCCCACGGAAATCTCCGCCATGATAGCGGCTGATGTCACGATGGCTGGCATCGTAAAGCACCGGGTCGCTGCCTTTGGGAACGTTGTTCGACGCATCGCCATCGACAAAGCGGTCGGTCAGCGCGAAGTAGATCACGTCCTCCGACCACGGCCGGGCCTCGACGGTGGCGACAAGTCCGAGAATCAGGGCAAGGCAGACGCTTTTCATGAACCGCCAGCCTCGGACAAGGCCGGGCGATCGTCAAATTCGCGCTGATCGACCCGTTGAACGCGCAGGTTGAGTCCCACGCGGTGCTGTGCTAGGACTCCGTCATGCGTGCCCTTACCCTGCTTGCCGCCTCGCTGCTCAGCGCCTCCGCCGCCGATGAACCGAAGCCGATCGTCGCGATCTACGACCTCGAAGGCGTGATCTCCGAGTCCGGCCAGAGCGAACCCTCGCTGATGGATTTTTCAGGCGATACAGGCCGACCACTCACGACCTTCGATGTGACCCGCAGCCTGGAAAAAGCGGCGGCCGATCCGAACGTGAAGGCGGTGGTGATCGATGCCGATGGAGCCGACCTGGAGCTTCCGCAGATCCAGGAAATCCGCCGTCGTCTGCTGTCGATCCGCTCGGCGGGCAAGGATGTGTGGCTTTACAGCGAAGGGCTTCACAACGGCACCGCCCTGCTCGGCAGCGCGGCCAACCACTTCGCGCTGATGCCGGAGGCGGACTGCGCCTTCGATGGCATCCACGCCGAGTCGATGTATTTCAAGGGCCTGCTCGACAAGGTCGGCGTGGTGGCGGACGTCATCCACATCGGCGACTTCAAGAGCTACGGAGAGAACTACTACCGCACCGGTCCGAGCGAGCCGGCGAAGCTGCAGGAAGAGCAGCTGATTGACTCGATCTACAACGTCATCGTTGGCGACGTGGCCGGTGGCCGGAAACTGCCCGAAGCCAAGGTCCGCGAGCTGGTGGACCGTGGCACGATGACGGCCACCGAGGCGAAGGAGGCTGGACTGGCGGATGAGCTCCTCTACCGCACCGGCTTCAATGCGAAGATCCGCGAGACCTACGGAGCGGAGGCTGATTATGATTCCGGCTACCAGTTGCCGGACCTCGATGGACCGCAGATCGAGGGCATGATGGACATCGTCGAACTGATGTTCAGCTCCGGAAAGAAGACCAAGTCCCGCAAGGACTACGTGGCGGTGGTGGTGCTGGAGGGCGACATCACGGACGAGTCGATCGCGCCGGTGCGCGAGGAGATCCTGCGCCTCCGCAAGGATGAGAAAGCGAAGGCCCTTGTGTTCCGCGTCAACTCCCCCGGCGGTTCCGCGCTGGCCAGCGAGGTGCTGTGGGAGGCGACCTCGCAGTGGAAGTCCACCGGCAGGCCTTTCGTCGTTTCGATGGGCGGCGTGGCGGCCAGCGGTGGCTACTATGTTTCCAGTAGTGCCGATCGGATCTTTGCGGAAAGCGGCACCATCACCGGCTCGATCGGGGTCGTCGGCATGAAGTTCGTGCTCGGCGGGGCGATGGAGAAACTGGGCATCACCACGCACACCCTCCAGCGCGGCAAGAACGCCGGCGCCAACAGCATGATGCGCGCGTTTTCCCCCGAGGAAAGCGATCTGATCCGCAAGTCGATGACGCAGGTCTATGGCACCTTCAAGAAGCGTGTCGAGGACGGTCGCAAGGGCAAGCTGAAGGGCGAGTTGGAGTCGCTGGCCGGCGGTCGGGTTTACAGCGGCGTGAAGGCCCTCGAAATCGGACTGGTCGATGAAATCGGCGGGCTCGGCGAGGCGATCGCGTTTGCGGCAAAAGAGGCCAAGCTCGAATCACCCGAGGCGAAACTGGTGCCGGAGCCGAAGAGCGCCTTCGAGGGCATTTTCGCCAAGGACAAGCCGGGCGACCCCGACAGTGATGAGCTGATCCGCGCCAAGGGTCTGCCGGGACCCGCCGCCATGCTGCGTCAGAGCCTCCTTCAAAATGCGGCCTTCTCCGCCCTGCCGGCCTCCGCCCGCGAGGGAATCGAGCGCCTGGCCGCGCGCATGAATGCCTTCCGCCACACCGAGGTGCTCCTGCTCGGGCCTGAGGTGAGGATCGGGCTGTGAGGCACGACGAGGATCGGTCAACAAATCGTCGCGACGTGCGGGTAATCGAGGATTTTCCGATCGGTCGTGACCAGCGTCAGTCGTTCGAGTCTCGCCGTGGCGATGAGTGAAAGGTCCGCAGGATCGCGGTGAATGGGCGCCGGGAGACTGTAGGCCTCCGCCATGACCTGATCGGTGACCGGCAGGCAGATCCAGCCTGTGCGTCTCAGAAGCTCCTCCCACCAGGTTCGCCAGTGGGGGCTGAGACGGATCCGGCCGCGATCTTCCAGACAGGCCAGTTCCCCGAGCGAGATCGCTGAAACAAAGACCTGCCCCTGCGGGGCCTCGCCGATCCGCTGCAGGGTTTCGACAGAAAGATCGGTTGAACCCTGCGAAATGAAGAGAATGGCGCAGGTATCGAGCAGATAGGCCATGGCGGGTTCAGCGGAACATTTCCCAATCGGACTCCGGGATCGCGGGTTCGGTCAGATCGCCGTGGATCTGCACGCTGCCCTTCATGCATCCGATGGTGCTCTCAGCTTCCTTGAGAGGTTTTGGCTTTCGGAGGGACTCGAGCTTCACCAGCGGCACGTTGCGGCGGCAGACGATCACCTCGCCACCCTTTTCGACGAGGTCGAGAAACTCGGAAAGCCGATCTTTGAACTCCGCAATGTTCACACTCGTGCTCATGGCCGGGAAGATGGCCAAGTTTATGGCCAAAGTCAACTGAGCCGCTCCACGCTTGCCGAAGCGCCCGTCTTCGCCCATGTCCGCCGCATGAAATTCAAGGCGGTGCTGTTCGACTTCGATGGCGTGCTGGTGGACACCGAGTGGGCGATCTACGATGCCTGGCACCGCACGTTCCAGGAAAACGGGCAGCCGCTTCCACTCGAGGTTTACACCCAGTGCATCGGCTCGGATTTCAACACCTGGTCACCGAAAACCCACCTCGAGGAGCTCACCGGGGCCGCCTTCGACTGGCATGACCTCGACCACAAGCGCCAGCAACGGATCGAGCAGGACCTTGCGGGGGAAGGACCAATGCCTGGGGCGGTCGAGCTTTTGAAAACCCTGGCCTCGCTCGGCATCCCGCGCGCCGTGGTTTCCAGTTCATCGCACCACTGGGTCGATGGCTGGCTGGAGCGGCTCGACCTCCGCCAGCATTTCGACGAGGTCGTCTGCCGTGGCGATGCTCCACGGATCAAGCCCGCGCCCGACCTCTATCTTGAGGCGGCGAAACGGTTCCGCCTCGATCCAGCCGGGTGCCTTGTCATCGAGGACTCGCTCAACGGCGTGAAAGCCGCCATCGCCGCCGGCATGCCGGTGTGGGCCGTGCCGAATCGCGTCACCGCGTGCCTGGATTTCTCCCTGGCGGATGCGGTTCTCAGCGACCTTTCGGCCGTCCAGTCACAGTTTCAATAACCCGCCGGGTGCCGCATCACCGTGCCGCCGGGGGGGCGGGTGTTGGTGCGCCATTTCGGGCCATCGCCGCCGCCCCGGCCGCCGGTGTCGAGGCGGAGTCCGGCGATGGTGATGAAGGAGTGGCCGCGACGGGTGTAAATGGTGATCCAGCGGCCTTCGCCCTTTTTCCCGTAGGAAAAGAAGCCGTTGGAGGGCAGGGCTCCCTTGAGGAGTCCGGCCTCGCGGAGGACGTAGGAAACGGTGCCGGAGCAATCGTAGCCGGTGTCGTTGAGGCAGGCATGACCACCGCCCCACTTGTAGGGCTTGCCCTGGAGGCGGTTGCCGGCGGCGATGGCGCGCTTGACGGCGTCCGGAGCCTTGCGGGGGGCGTAGGCGATGCCGTCGCGGATCAGGGCGGTTTCGCCGGGCTTGAAATGGTAGGAAATGGGGCGTGTCGCTTTGACCTGGCTGGAGCAGGACGCCAGTCCCGAGACAAACGGCACCAGGAGGGCGAGGGTCAGAAGTCGATTCATCGCGCGGCTTCTAAAAACATTGGTAAACTTGTTCAAATTGTTTTTGGCCTGATCACCGCAGGGTCACTACCCTAGGGAGAATTCGTCGCGCAGAAGAGATTTGACCACGGATGATCGCGGATGATCACGGATCAGAAACCAAAATGGGAGGGCCTTGGGT
>JAIXVN010000532.1 GCA_027483005.1 Verrucomicrobiaceae bacterium | reverse complement strand
GACATTTCCAAGAAAGGCCTCGTCGTCGGGAACGGCGAGCTGAACGCCATCGTGTATTCGTCGGGCAACGATATCCGCCTGCGTGTTTCGAAGAACGATTGCTGGGACATGCGGATCAACACGGAGGAGAACGCTCCGCTGCCGACGGTCGATGTCGCCAAGCAGACCTTCACTGGCGAACAAGGCAAGCCGCAGCCGAGTTGGGAGAAATACGTGCACCCCACCGCAATTCCCTGCACCGACATCGCCCTCGCCGCCGCCACTGGGCAGACGGCGTGGAAAAGCGCGAGGCTCGATCTCGCGAAGGCCTCGGCCACGGTGGTGTCCGACACCGACACGACCACTGTCAGGGTGCTTTCGCAGCGGAATGTCATCCTGATGGAATCCGCTCGTGGCCTTTCACTGAACGGCGTCAGTGGCCTCGTGCTCGACCGCGACGGCAAGCCGATCTCGAACTGGGTGAGTGAGGCGAAGACCGGAAAGCGTGGCGAACTCCTCTGCCTCCAACAGATCATCCCCGGCAACGCCGATGTGAGCGGCATGGACATCTTCGTCGTCGCCGGGCGCGAGGGCACGAAGCAGGCGATCGCCGTGGTGACCTCGCGCGAGTCGAAGCAGCCGTTAGAGGATGCCGTGAAGCTGGTGGAAACGACCCTCAAGGATGCCAACGCGGTGGTCGACCACGAAGCCGTATGGCGCACCTTCTGGTCGCGCAGCGGCGTCTCTCTCGGCGATCCCACCTTGCAGAACTGGTGGTATCGCATGGTCTACTTCTTCCGCACCTTCGCCCGGCCCGGCGGCAATGTGATCGGCCTGCAAGCCGCCTTCGACCAACTCGGCGGCTGGCACAATTCGCTCACGTTGAACTACAATGCCCAACAGGTTTATCTCACCGCCGGACCGATCAATCATCCCGAGTTGATCGAGCCATTCGTCGATGTGCTCCACCGCAATCTGAACCGCGCCAAGTGGTATGCCAAAACCGCCATTCCCGGCAGCGAGGGTGCGTATTTCGCCGTCAACCTCTGGCCCTTCGAGCCCGATCCCGCGAAATGCACGACTCCTAACAAACACCAGCACGCCTACATGCCCTGGGGTTACTCGTGGGGCACCGCCGGCCATTCCGCCGCCGTTCTGTGGGACTACGCGAAGTTCAAGCCCGGCAAGGACAGCCTCAAGCGCATCTGGCCGACGCTCGAACAGTTCGCCCTCTTCTACTGCTCGGTGCTGGAGATGTGCCCGATGGCCGATGGCAAGCGCAAGGTCGGCCCGACCTACTTCGCCGAGATCGGCGATTTCGGGGTTTTCAATTCCAGCTACGACATCGTTTACATCAAGTTCACCCTCAACGCGGCAAAGCAGGCGGCGAAGCTCATGGGCAACTCCAAGCTCGCCAACCGCTGCGCCGCCAACCTTGCGACCCTGCCCGATTACCCCACCGAGATGGACCCGTCCCAAGGCGGCACGGTGATCGGGCAATGGCTCGGCGGAGGTTTGCCAAAATACATGAACATCGGCAGCGAGGTGATGTCCCTGTTTCCGACCGATGAGGTGACGTGGATGTCCGATACTTACGTTAGAGAGTTGCTGGCGAGAACCATCCACCACAGCGAGAAAGTCACCCATCACATCAACTCCAACGTCGCGATGAACATCGCCCGCGCCCGGCTTGGCATGGGCGCGGAGGCCATCGCCAATGCGAAGATGTGTTTCAACCCGAACTCCGACATCTCCGCCGAGCAACCGAACGGATTGTTCTACTGGAAAATCCACGGCTTCTATCTTTCCGAGCAGGTGTGCATCGCACGCTTCGTCAGCGAACTGCTGCTGCAAAGCGCCGGCGACGTGATCCGCCTTTTCCCCGCCTGGCCGCAGGGCAGCGACGGAAAATTCAGCCGTTTGCTCGCGCAGGGTGGCTTCGAGGTCTCGGCCGAACGTGTTACGGACGTCATTCAAAACGTCAGCATCAAGTCGACAGTTGGAGGCACGGTCCGTATCGCCAATCCGTGGCCGGAGAAGGAACTGAAGGTTGTCGCCCGCAAGACGGGTGAGAACGTCCGGACCACACGAACGGATCAATGCGTCTCGTTTCCCACACAGGCTGGAGAAAACTACATAGTGACACCGGCCTCCAAACCATGATTCCAATGATCTCAGCCTCTCAATCATCTTGTTTTTTCGCTCTGGCCATCGCATTCGCCCTCGCCGCCACACCCGCCCATGCGGAAATCCGGCTGCCCAAGATCTTCGGCAGCCACATGGTCTTGCAGCAGGGAAAACCGGTCCAGCTATGGGGCTGGGCGAATCCCGGCGAAACCGCAACCGCTCAAATCGGTGGGGCGAAGCAATCCACCGTCGCCAACTACAAGGGTGAATGGAAGTTATCCCTGCCCGCGATGAAAGCCGGCGGACCCCATGTGTTGAAGGTCGTCGGCTCGAACGAAATATTGTTAGAAGACGTGATGATCGGCGAGGTCTGGCTGTGCTCGGGCCAGTCAAACATGGAGATGGGCTTGAAGAAACTGCATATCGGCCCCCAGGAGATCGCCGCCGCGAACCACCCCGGACTGCGACTGATGCCTGTGAAAAACCGGTGGACCTCGCGCCCGCAGGACGACATCGAAGGAACTTGGAAAGTGTGTAATTCCCAAACTGTTTCGGAAGGCGGATCGGAAGGTGAATCTGACGGATTCTCCGCCACGGCATACTTTTTCGGGCGCGAGATCCACCAAGCTCTGGGAGTGACGGTCGGGTTGATCGAACCCGACTGGGGCGGTACCAAGATCGAATCATGGACGCCACCGGAAGGATTCGCCGCCGTGCCCGCGCTCAAGGAGGAAAGCGACCGCGTCCAAATCGCGAATCCCAAATCCGAGGGCTATCAACAGCGTCTTCAACAGGCCGTCGCCCAATTGGACCAATGGCACCAGACCGCGCGGTCCGCCATGCTGACAGGCCAGCCGACTCCTCCCGCTCCGAACCTTCCCGATGAACTCCGCGGTCCCCAAGATCTTCAACAGGCCACCGCGCTCTACAACGGCATGATCCATCCGCTCGCACCCTTCGCCATCCGCGGCACGATCTGGTATCAGGGCGAGTCAAACATGGGCGATGGCATGCGCTATGCCGATCGCATGAAGGCCCTAGTTTCCGGTTGGCGTAAGGTTTGGAATCAAGGGGACTTCCCGTTCTATTTCGTCCAAATCGCGCCCTACAACTACCCAAACTACACTCCTGAAACCGAGCCGGAAATCTGGGAAGCCCAGAGCGCCGCCGCCCGAGAGATCTCGAATTCCGGCATGGCGGTGGTCAACGATGCGGGCGATCTCAACGACATACATCCTCAGGACAAGATCACGGTCGGCAAACGCCTGGCCTTGTTGGCTCTCGCGAAAACCTACGGCAAGAACGACCTGGCCTTTTCCGGTCCCGTTTTCAAATCCCTGAAGGCCGAAGGAGCCCAGCTCCGGGTGCAGTTCGATCACACCGACGGCGGACTCGTCACCCGCGATGGCAAGGCACCGGACTGGTTCGAGATCATCGATTCGGAGGAAGGCGGTTTCGTCAAAGCCGAGGCCCGCATCAGCGGCGACAGCGTAGTGATTTCCTCCCCGGAGGTGAAACGACCGCACGCCGTCCGCTTTGCTTGGAATCAGACAGCCACGCCGAACCTGATGAATGGAAAAGGCCTGCCCGCCGGGGCGTTCCGCACGGCGGTGGCTTCCGAACAGGATTGGCTCCGATCCCGCGTGCCGGAAGCGAAGGACTACTCGCTTGTTTATGATCTGGATCTCACCCGCCTGGGGGCATCGATCCATTATGACACCGACAAGCACGAGGAAATCCGCGAACCCTTCGACCGCATCGCCTACTCGCTCGAACTTCAGGACAAGAATCTCCGCACGCGATATCTGTTCGTTTCCATGGACGCCTTCACCGCCGATCTATCGAAGATCGGCGTGCCCACCATCGCTTCCGGGGCGACGTTCCAGCAGAACGTTTCAAACCTGAACGTGGTTTCCAACGTGATGGGCATCGTGAATGGAAATGGCCTCGGCAGCGGAAACATCGAGTTCTGGCCTAACAACTACAGGCAGGCAAACTCCGCGAACGTCCCCGGCGCGACGGCGGAGCGCTATGATGGCGGCGACCAACCGATCGAAGGGCCGGATGGATATGGATCTATGCAGGTGCACCATCAGGGCTCGGGTCAGACGCTGTTCGCCATCAACCACTGGCGTGATGGAATCAACGCCGACGTCGGCATCGGCAACCAAAGCACCGGAGAGCCCGATTGGACCTTTGCCAAGAACGCCAGCTCATACCGGGCGATGCGCATCTGGGTCTTCGTGCGAACCCGCCGCTGAATCGCAACGTGGAGGGCGGATTTATTTCCAATCGTCCTCGATTTGTTCGAGGCTCTTGCCCTTGGTTTCAGGAAGTTTCACTGCAACGAAAATTGCCCCGAAGACGCAGATCCCGGCGTAAAGCCAGAAAGTGCCCGATGCGCCGAGGCTGCTATTGAGGATGGGGAAAGTATAAGTGAGAGTGAAACACGCGGCCCACAAGGCCATCACCGCCACTGCCATCGCCTGGCCGCGCACCCGGTTGGGGAATATCTCGGAAATCACCACCCAGGTCACGGGAGCGAGGGACATCGCGTAGCAGGCGATGGCCGCAAGCACCAACAACAACACCGGAAGTCCGGTGACATGGCTGAAATAACAGTAACCCAGCGCCGAATACACCAGCGCCAGTCCGATCGAGCCACCGATCATCAAGGGCCTGCGCCCCATCCGGTCCACGGTGCCGAGCGCGACAAAGGTGAAGGTCAGGTTCACCGAGCCGGTCCATGCGATGTTCTGCAACACGCTCGACAAGCTATAACCCGCGGATCGGAAAATCTCCTCCGCATAGTTAAAGATCACGTTGATTCCGCACCACTGCTGGAACACTGCGAGAGTGATCCCAAGAACCATCGCCGGCCTGAGCGCTGGAGAAAACAACTCGCAGAAAGACACCTTCTCCGTGTTCTTCTCAGCGGCGCCGGACTTCATGCTTTCCGTCATCGCTTCGTCGGCATACTGG
>JAIXVN010000443.1 GCA_027483005.1 Verrucomicrobiaceae bacterium | reverse complement strand
CACCCTCGGCGGCCGGGGCGGGGACGTTTATTTCGTCACCAACCTCAACGACTCCGGGGCCGGCTCGTTGCGCGATGGCATCAGCACCGCTCCCGCCACCGGACGCACGATTCTCTTCAAAGTTTCCGGCACCATCGCGCTGAACTCCAATCTGACTCTCAACAAACCCCGCATCACCATCGCCGGACAATCCGCTCCCGGCGGCGGCATTTGTTTGAAAAACTGGACCCTGCGCGTGGATTCGAATGACATCGTTGTCCGCCATGTCCGGTCCCGTCTCGGCACGGACGCGGCGCGTGAGGACGATGCCATCACGGTTTGGAACGGAGTTTATGTCATCCTTGATCACTGCTCCGCATCCTGGTCCGTGGATGAAGTCCTGAGCAGCACGGGAAGAACCGATGATCTCACGACGCAGTGGTGCCATGTGACCGAGGCGCTCGATGACTCGATCCACACCAAGGGCCCGCACGGGTTTGGTTCGATCGTTGCATCCTATCTGCCTGCCCGACTCTCCTGGCATCACAATCTTTACGCCCACAACCCGAGCCGCAATCCGCGCCCCGGCAGTTATGACGGATCCACCATCAGTTTCGATTTCCGCAACAACGTGCTCTACAACTGGGGTTACTTCTGTGGCTACAGCGCGGGCAGCCCCGAGGCGACGGACATGAACTATGTCGGGAACTATCTGATCAAGGGCCCGGGCTCCACCACCGACTCCGCCTTCCGTGGGGGTGGCACCTCCACCAGGATCCATCAGAGCGGAAACAAGATCGACCTCAACAGGAACGCCACCTTCGACGGCACGGACACCGGCTGGTCGATGTTCAGCGGCACCTACACCCAGCAGGCAACCGCCTTCGACTTCCATCAGACCAACACGCCGGAAAGCGCCGACCTTGCGCTCCAGCGCGTCTTGTCCCAGGCCGGGGCCATGCCGTGGAACCGCGACACCAAGGACAGCGCGATCGCCGCCAACGTCCTGGCCGGCACCGGCGGCTTTGTCGACAACAGCACCGAAGCCGGTGGCTATCCCACGCTCGCCTCCACCGCAGCGCTGCCCGACAACGACCTCGACGGCATCCCTAACAACTGGGAGTCCGCCTTCGGCAGCGATCCCAACGTCGCCAACCACAATGCCGACGCGGATTCGGACGGATATACCGACCTCGAGGAATACCTCAACTGGCTTGCCGCGCCACATGCCACCACCGCGAAGGACGAGGTGGTCGAGATCGATCTGGTGGTCCAGAACGGCAATCGCAGCGGGCTGACCTACAGCCTTTCCAATCCGGTCAACGGCACCGTGTCGCTGCTTCCCGATGGACGCACGGCTCGGTTCACTCCAACCTCAGGGTTTCAAGGGCTGGGGAGTTTCAACTTCAGTTTCACCGCCTCCGGCCAAACGGTTGTCCAGACCGTGGGGGTCGCCATCACCACGGGCCGTCCGAAGGATCTCACCTGGACCGGGACGACCGCCACCTGGGACGCGGGAACCACCCCCAACTTCTCGAACGGCGCGTCGGCCGCGACCTTCACCCAGGGCGACAACGTGAGCTTCCTCCAAACCGGAGCGAATCCCACCATCACCCTTTCCGGCACGATCACTCCCACCACGATGACGGTGAATGCCGCGAAGAACTACAGCTTCAGCGGCGGCAGCCTCTCGGGATCGATGAACCTCATCAAGGCGGGCAGTGGCACGCTCACGCTCAATGCCGCGAATGCCTTCAGCGGCGGAAGCTCCATCACCGGCGGCTCCGTGGTCCTTGGAAACGTGGCGGCCTTGGGCAGCGGGCCGGTGGCCGTTGAAAACGCCGTCATCAACATCGCCAACTTCAATTTCATCAATCCGATCAGTTTCACCGGCACCAACACCCTCACCGCACGAGACAGCGGGAAAGTGAATACCGTCACGGGCAATGGCACGGTGAACCTCAACATCACCTCAGGCCTCTTCGATCTGAATGGCAATCTGGCGGATTTCAATGGTGCCTTCGTCCTGAACACCAATACCAACATTCGCTTCGTCAATGGCAGCGGCAGCCATGGGGCGACCTTTGATCTCGGAAGCGGCACCGGGTTCACCACCGTCCGCAACAACCTGCCCGCCATCGCCATGGGAGCGTTGAAAGGCGGGCCCAACACGGTTGTTTTCGGACAAAGCAACAACAACACGCCCACCACCTTCACCATTGGCGGAAACGACCAGGACAGCACCTTTTCGGGCGGAATCCGCAACGGCACCTTCGGTTCCGCAGCACTCACCTCCGTCACCAAGACCGGCACCGGCACCCTCACGCTCGCCGGCGCCAGCAACTACACCGGCGCGACCCTCGTCAGTGAAGGCACCCTCCGGATCACCGGGGCCCTTGGCGCGACCGCCGTCACCGTTGCCGATGGTGCCTCTCTAACAGGAACCGGAACCATCGCTGGATCGGTGGTCGTTCAAACCGGCGGCTCGATCAGCTCCGGGTCCGGTGGAGCGGGCACACTCGCCATCAGCGGAGGACTCACGCTCAACAGCACGCCGCTCAACTTCGACCTCAACAACAGCACCACCTCAGGCGGCGGCGTGAACGACCTCTACTCCATCGGCGGCGCACTCACCCTGAACGGCACCATCACCGTCACGCCCAATCTCCTCAACGGCCCGCTCGTTGCGGGCACCTACACCTTGATCAGCGGCGGTTCCTCCACCGTGAACAACGCCACCCTCGTCTGGGGCGGCCTTCCGAACGGCGGGCGTCAGAACGTGTCCTTCGATACCAGCGTGCCCGGCACACTGAGACTCATCGTCACAGGCACGCCCTCCGCCTCGCTCTTGTGGAACGGCACTCCCGGCACCACCTGGGACTCCGGCGATCCGTTCGTCCCGGCCAGCGGAGCGGCCAACTGGCGCAACGGAACCTCCGCCGACCGCTTCTTGAAATACGATGCCGTCACCTTCGACGACACGCTTGTCAACGGCACCGTGGTTCTAACAGGAAACGTCGAACCCGCTTCGGTCACCGTCAACAACTCCACCAGGTCCGTCACCCTCAACTCCAACGCCGGCAGCATCGTTGGCTCTGCCTCATTCGTGAAAAGCGGAGCCGCCACCCTCACCCTGGATGGCGCGAACACCTACAGCGGCGGCACCACCCTCAACGCCGGCATCGTCCAGCTTGCCAGCGACAATGCGAACACCAACGCCCTCGGCAGCGGAGCCGTCACCCTCAAGGGCGGCACGCTCGCCATGTATTCCAATTTCAGTTCAACCACTTCCTCCAACACCTCCACCTGGAACCTCGTCGTCCCCAGCGGTTTCACCGGCAACCTCAACTGCGATTCCCGCTGCTCCATCCGCGGCACTCTCACTGGCGGTGGCACGTTCAACCTCTACATCCCCGACATCCGCACCGGCATCGATGCTGATTGGTCCGCCTTCACCGGCCAGATCAACGTGACCACCGATGCCAATGGCGGCGAGTTCCGCATCGGCAACAACTACTCGCCCACCGGACTGCCGCTCGCGGCGATGAATCTCGCCGCAAACGTCAAACTGCTCTACGTCGGCATCGTCGATTCCGGTATCGGCTCAAGGATCGCCATTGGTTCTCTAACAGGCGCGGCCGGCTCCATCGTTCAGGGCGGCCCCACCACCGGGAGGACGTTGACGTGGGAGATCGGTCAGGCCGACGCGGACACTGTCTTCCAAGGCACCATTTCCGAGCAGGCCGCCGGGTGCATCACCGCGCTCCAAAAGGTTGGAACCGGCGTGTTGAAACTCACCGGCGCGTGCAGCCACGCGGGGTCCACGACCGTTTCCGGCGGCTCGTTGATCGTGAATGGAAGCATCACCGCCAGTCCGCTCACGGTGAAGGCAGGCTCCCTGTTGGGTGGCTCCGGCAGTCTCGCCGCCGCAACCATTGAAGGCGATGCCTCCCTCAGTCCCGGCGACAATGGAGTTGGAGTGATCACGTTCACCAATGGCCTCTCCCTCGCCGCCGAAAGCGTCACGGTCATTGATCTGGGCAGCAGCCGCGACCGCATCGACGTCACCGGCAATCTCGCGCTCAACGGCATGATCAATTTCAGCAACGCGGGCGGCCTCCTGCCCGGCACCTACACGATCATCAACTACACCGGCACCCTCTCCGGCACTGGACTTTCCGTCGGCAGCGTGCCCGCCGACTTCGCCTGCACCCTCGACACCGCCACGTCCGGCCAGGTGAAAGTCGTCGTCACCAGCACGCTCAGCGCCTTCCAGCAATGGCAGGTCCTCTGGTTCGGCGACTACAGCAACCCCAATGCGGCCGCCGCTGCGGATCCGGATCTCGACGGCCAAACCAACAATGATGAATTTCTCGCCGGCACCGATCCCACTTCCGCCGCGTCCGTGGTCACCCTCGTCTGGCGCGGTGATGGTGTGGGCAACCTCTGGAATTCGGGCAGCGCCATCACCTTCTGGAACGGCAACCGACTTTCCACCTTCACCCATGGCAACCACGTGCTCTTTGACGCCACAGGAGCCGCCAACTCCACCGTCAACCTAACAGGATCGCTGTCCCCGGCCTCCATCTCGGTCAACAACACCGCCGCCTTCACCTTCGCCGGATCGGGCAATCTAACAGGCAGTGGTGCCCTCACGAAATCCGGCACAGGAATCCTCAACCTGCAAACCCCGAACTCCCACAGCGGCGGCACGGTGATCAACGGCGGCACGGTGAACCTTTCCGGAAACCAGTCGGGCGCGACCGGTGGCTATGCGATGAATGTGACCAACTCCGCCACTTCGACGCTCAATCTCGGCGCGGCCTCCCAAACCGCCGCCACCACCATCGTCACCGGTGTTTCAAAGGCAGTCCAACTGGGCGCGGTCCCAGGCGTCAACACCGCAGTCAGCACCTCGGCCCAGACGCTGAACGTGAACGGTTCTGCTGCGTTTCCGACCACCGTCACCAACAGCGGATCACTTGCGGTCGCACGCAATGCCTCTCTCACCGTCGGTGACAACTCGACATGGAACCAGTCAGGATCGCTGAACGTCCAGGCGAACGGTGGCTACGCCGCCACCCTCAACATCGGCACCGCGTCGGGAAGCAGCGCTGCGATGGTCTACACCGGATCTGGTGCCATCCGCTTGTCACAAACATCGGGCACCAGCAGCCTGAGCACGCTGACCGTCAGGGGTGGCACCCTGACCACCGGGCAGCCGATCAACTTTGATGGCGGTTCGGGAAATGTGAACGGCTATGGACGCCTCATCCTGACCAACGGCGGCACCTTGAAGCTATCCGCAAACCTCCCGCAACTGATCACCGGTGATGCCAGCGGTCGCTTCATCCTCTCCAGCAGCGGCGGTGGCATCCTCCATACCAATGGCTTCAACACCACGATCGACCGCGTGCTCATCGACAGCAACCCGGTCACCTTCATCGGCTCTCTCACCAAATCCGGAGCCGGGACCTTGACCCTCGCCAGCACCAACACCTACTCCGGCACCACCACGGTCACCGGAGGCACGCTGCTGGTGACCGGCAGCATCGCCACCAGCGCCGCGACCGTCCTTTCGTCCGGCACTCTGGGCGGCACGGGCTCCACCGGTTCCGTGACCGTGGAATCAGGCGGCACGCTTGCTCCGGGAGGAGAAAACGTCGGCACGCTCGGAACCGGTCCGCTCACGCTCAAGCCTGGGTCCAATGCCAACTTCCAGCTCGGTTCTTCCAGTGATCGCGTGAATGTCACCGGCGCGCTCGGACTCGGCGGCAGCATCACCCTGATCGACACCGGCACTGCGGTCAGCGGGAGCTACACGCTCCTGACCCACAGCGGCAGTCGGTCCGGCTCCGTCACGATCATTCCTCCATCCGGCTTCGCCGCCCCCCTCGATCTTTCCAGTCCGGGAACTGTCAAGGTCACCCTTGTCGCCAGCAGCTTCGCCACGTGGCGGCGGGGCTTTTTCACTTCCAATGAACTCGCCGATCCACTGGTCAGCGGACCCAGTGCCGACAAGGATCGTGATGGCATCGCCAACCTGATGGAATACGCCCTCGCCACCGATCCTGGTGTCTCGAACAGTCTTCCGATCACCCTTGAATGGAAAGGGGCCACTCTTGATTTCATCTACCGTCGCAACAAGGCCGCGTCCGATTTGACCTATCTTGTGAAATGGAGTGGAACCCTCGCCCCCGGATCCTGGAGCGCCAGCGGCATCGTCGATCAGCGTCCTCCAGCCATCGAGGAAACCGCCACCCACGAAACCCTTCGCATTCTGGTTCCGGCCGGCAGCATCCGCCGCTTCGTCCGGCTCGAGGTGAGCCAGCCGTGAGTCGGCCTTTGGCAGTTGCTTGTGGAGTCGCCGAGGAACATGCTCGGCGCGATGCCCGAAGACGCCGCTGCCATGGAACCCACCACGCCCCCTGTTCAGCCGACCTGGTGGCGGAATGAGGACTGGTTGGCGGTGTTGGCGGCGGTGCCGCTGCTGCTGGCATCGATTGCCGGACTGAAGCTTCCCGAGCCTAGCCTCTCCTGGCAGTCGGCGGCGGAGGTTGGCCGACTTGTTTCGGGATCGAATCTCTGGAACATCGCCCAAACAACGGGGGTGCTGGTGCTCCTCGCGACGGCGGTTCTCGCAGCGTCCATGGGTCGCGGAGTCCGCAGTTTTCCCGCTGGAGCCTGTGTGGTGTTCGCACTCGCGTGGCTGGCCCAGATGCTGGCGGCGCATGCGCGGGTCAAGGAGCTCGGTCTGGAGTATGTGGTCTTCGCACTGGGACTGGGTCTGCTGTGGAGCCACCTGTTGCCGCAACCGGGATGGCTCATGGGGGCGGTGCGCACGGAGTTTTTCATCAAGACCGGCATTGTGATCCTTGGGGCCAGCATGCTGTTCCGTGATCTGCTTCAGGCGGGGGCTCCGGGCCTGATCCAGGCCTTGCTGGTCATTCCGGTGGTCTGGCACATCACGTTCCGGATCGCGCGCAGGCTCAAGGTGGATGACGAGTTCGGCGTGATGCTTTCCACGGCGGTTTCCATTTGCGGAGTCTCTGCTGCGATCGCGGCCTGCGGGGCGATCCAGGGCGACAAGAAGAAGCTGTCGTATGTCACCTCGGTGGTCCTGCTTTGCGCCGTGCCGATGATGATCCTGATGCCGTGGTGCGTGAAATGGATCGGCCTGAGCCAGGCGGTCGGCGGGGCTTGGCTGGGGGGCACGCTTGATACCAGTGGTTCGGTGCTTGCCGCGACCGAGATGCTGGGTGAGACGGCGACCATGACCGGCACGGTGGTGAAGCTCTCGCAGAACGTCCTGATCGGCGTGGCGGCCTTCGTGCTGTCGCTGTGGTGGTCGCTGCGTGCCCGCAAGGATGGCGTGGCGGCGGAGCGTCCGGGATTGCGGATCATTTGGGAGCGATTTCCCAAGTTCGTCCTGGGGTTCATCGCGGCCTCGCTGGTCTTTTCGTTCCTGCTGGCTCCGGAGACGGTGAAAGCGTGCAGCAAGCCGCTCAAGAGCCTGCGCGAGCTTTGGTTCGCCGCCGCGTTCGTCTGCATTGGATTGGAAACGAAGCTGGGCGATCTGGCGAAGCTTGGTGGCGGTCGGCCAGCCCTCGCCTTCGTGGGCGGGCAGGCCGTGAATGTGGCCTGGACCCTCGTCCTGGCGTGGATGTTGTTTGGTTGAAGGACCTGGACAAGCGCACCTCACCGGGAGGAGTGACTTCACGGAACCTTTGTGGATCTTTGCCGGGCGGAGCCGATTGCCATCGCGAGCAATGGTTGGAAGGCGGATTCCGTCTAGTAACTCGGCAGTTCCGGATCAATGCTGGTGGACCAGGCATCGATCCCGCTGGCCATGTAGGAGGCGTCTCATTGCCGATCTCGCGGAGGAAGTCGATGGCTCACAGGGAGCGCTTGTCGCGGTGGCAGGAGACGCCGACTCCACGGTGGTTCCTTCCTTGATGGCTTCGATGCGGTAGGGGAACTCGCCAAGGTGAACCTGGAGAACAATCAGATGGCCGCTGCTCTTCATGTCAATCGGTGCGTTTGAACAGTCACCCGGCTTCCATTTTCTCGCGGTTGGAGGCCCGCAAGCTTGGCATCATCCGAGGTCAAGGTGACGAATGATCTGGCAGAACCTTTATCCTGTTGCAACGAGAGGATTTGAGGGCATTTTTCCCCCTGTTGAAACGCCAGAGGTCCTTCTAACTGAGACTGCTGGGTCACAGAAAATGGGTGCCCGATGCCTCCGTTGCATCCTCGAACTGACGAAACGAACCAACCCATGCCGTCGATTTCGATCATCCCGGTCACGACCTCGCTGCTCATGCTGCTCGCGACTACCTCGCTGCACGGCGACCTGGTCCATCGTTGGACCTTCAACCAGAGCAGTGGCGCGGCCGCTTCGGGGACATCGGTCACGGACAGCATCGGAAATGCCGCCGCCACCATTCGCGGTGTCGGTGCGACTTTCGACGGTTCCGCCGTCGTCCTGCCCGGCACCACCAACGGCAACCAGCCAGCCTCCACGATCTCCGCCTACCTCGATTTGCCGAACGGCAT
>JAIXVN010000102.1 GCA_027483005.1 Verrucomicrobiaceae bacterium | reverse complement strand
GAGAATCGTGCGTCCGGTGGCGGGAGCGGTGCTGATGCCTTCGCGCAATGAGCCGGCTCCGGAGTCATTGAGATTGGTGACGAAGTACAAGTCCCCTCCCCGGCCGCCGAGGGTGTTGGCTCCCGCTCCCTCGGCACCGGGGAACGCAGGCAGAGGAGGAACGGGTGTCCATCCGCCGAAGGTGGTGGCGAGGTTGCGCAGGGCGGTGGCTTGGGTGCTGTTGATCTGGGATGAAAACGCGGCACGGCCAGTGACATTCAAGGCTGCGCCTGTTGGATCAGTGCTTTGGAATTCCCAATAGCGGAGGCCGGTGGTCGGGCCCGGAGTGGAGAGCGTCCAAGCTGCGGCGGTGATGTGGGCATCGACGGCACAGTTGACGATGGCGACCGCACTGTCCGGAAAGACGTTTGGATCGACACGACCGAAGACCACTCCGGTCACGCCAGCGGCCCGGGTGAAGCGGCAATCGAGGAAGACCGCGCCGTATTGGCCGGCTGGGTTCCGCATCGCGCAGACGTAGCCGCCGTCGAGCGATTTGATCTCACAGCTTTGAAACACCGCGCGGCCGCTGCCCCAGATGAAATCGGCGTCGCCCTCGATCAGGCAATCCTTGAAATAGGCCGTATCGGTGGAGCTGTTGACGAGGAAGGTGTCCTGATAACTGCGCAGGTCGCAGTTGTTGACCACGCAGCGCTGGGCGTTCACGCGCAGGGCCTCGGCCTGGGATCCGCCGTCGGGCGTGGTGTTCTGGAGGGTGAGGTTGTCGAAGCTGACGTCGTTGGCGACGACGTTGAAGAGCGGACGGGTGTTGGTGCTTGCGTTGAGGTTGTTGTTGTTCGGGTAGCCGATGACGGCGCGTTTGCGGTTCTGGCCGCGGAAGGCGAGGTTGTGTTTCGAGGAAACGCGAACGATTTCCTGATAAGTGCCGTTGCGGATGTTGATGTAGCGCTTGGTGGTATTGTTGGCGGGGATCAGGTCGATGGCGCCCTGGACGGTGGAGAAGTCACCGGTGCCGTCAGCGGCAACGGTGAGATAGGTCGAGGCTGCGGATGGCGCGGCGGACTTGGTGGTGAAGCGCCAGGTGGTGTTGGCCGTGATGCCCGCGTAGCTTGGGAAGACGGTGGCGTCGATGGTGATGTAATAGGTCGTGTTGTAGGCCAGCACGCCGGAGCGGGGGAAAATGGAGGCGGTGTTGCCGGTGACGATCACGGGCAGGGCGTTGCAAAGCGTGCCGCCGATGGTGCGGGTGTGCGGGACCGCGAGATCGAGGGTTTCGACAAGAGTGCCGCCGGAGTTGTAGATTCTAACAGCACCCGCAGTGCCGATCGTGGGAGGCGTGTCGAAGATGATCTTCAGCGGGGTGTCGGCACAGACGCTGGTCGCATTGTTCGCCGGAAACAGACCCGTGGCGGTCAGCGCCTGGAGCTTCCCGGGCAGGAGAGCCAGAAGAAGCCAGAGTGCGGCGGTCGATAGAAGATGTGAGTTCATGGTGCGGGTGCGACCGAAGGAGTTGATGATTGGTTGCCCCGGGCATCGAATGTCATGCGGAGTTCCCGTCCGGCTTCGAGTGTCACGGGAATGCCTTCCGGATGAATCCCGGCTGGCAAGGTGAACCATTCGGGAAACTGGTTGATCCGCGGGTAATCGAGCGGCAGGTGCATGAGGGTCTTGTGGCGCGGGCGATCGAAGATCAGTTTTCCGGACCACGACTGGTCCGCAGTCAGGCTCAGATAGAGCGTGTCTCCATTGCGGACGGCACCAAGCCTCACATCGGAACGCCACGGTTCGATCCTGCAACCCTGGGTCTTGAGCAGCGCATACATGAGCGAGGTGCGGGCGAAATTGCCGTCGCCGTGCCATCCTTCGATCACTCCATCGGGCCCTTGTTTGGCCCACATTGTCCGGATTTCGGAATCGACCCACTCGAAGCCGGATTCCACCGGTTCGCGATTGAGCAGGTTGATCGCGCCTTCGACCGAGTCGGCATAGCCGTCGGAACTACCGCGTTCCCAGACCTGGCCGGTGTAGTGCGCCTTGAGGTTGGAGAGGATTTTCAACACGGCATCGCGATAGGCAGGAGTTCCATCGACCAGCCACATGGTGTGGAAGCCATCGTAGTTGTATCCCCAGTTGTCGGTCAGGGACTTGTCGAGAACTGCGCCGGTTTGTGGATTCACCGTCCGGAACATCATCCCGTGTTCATTCACCGCGACCTGAAGAATCCGGTCGTAGAGCTCGTGAATCGGCTGGCGGTAGGCCTCGCGTTTCTCAGGCCATGCCTTTGAAACCGCGAGATAGAGTTCGGAAAGCCCGTTGATCACCTCGCACGAGTGGTCACCCAGCGTCAGCGATGCGGAATCGCGGGTCGGGTGGTTGCTGCCTAACAGAAAGAAGTCACCGAGGCGTGCCGCCCAATCCAGATACTTGCGCTTGCCGGTGAACCAATAGAGCCGCGAGCAAACCTGGAGCAGGTCCCCGTTCACCTCGAAGTTGAGTGTGGGGATTTTCCCAAACGGTGTATCGATGGCGGGATCCTTCCAGATCTCATCGATGATGCCGATCATTCGCTCCGTCCATTCGCTGCGTCCCATCCACTCGGTGATGTAAAGCAGGCCATCCTTGGCGTACTCCGCGCCATCGAAGATCATGGCATCACGATCAATGGCTGGCCGCCGCCACGATTGGGAGGGAAATTGGAAATCATCGGGCAGGTTGTCCACCCGGCGGGTGAGCCGGGTCTCACTGTGCAGCATGTCGGTCAAACGACCCGCAATCAGCGGCCGGTCGGTCATGGATGCTGTTAGAACCATGAACGAGTAATTGTCGGCGGCCGCATCGCGACCGTTCCAGTATGGGGAATCCCGCAGATTGCGCGGGATCAGGCCGCTCTTCGGGTCGGCATGGGCGAGCCAGCCATCGATGTACTTGCGGCTGCGGAAGAATGCTTCAGCGGCGAGGCGGGCGTTCTGTTCGGCCTTCCGGAAATGGGGGTCATCGGCTCGGCAGGAGGGTTCCCGATTCCACAACAGGCGCATTTGAGCGATCTCCGCCCTTGCGGGGGATGAGGACGGCTGGGCCGTGGAGACATGCATTTCCATCGGGGACGGCTTGATTCTCCCGAACTCGTCAGCGACGAGCTTTCCGATCACTTCACCGCCTTTGGCATTGAGGTGGGTGCCATCCACTCCGCCGGCGCCATCCGCGGCAACAGTCAACGGCAATGGGACGGCATGTGAAAGACATGCGAGTGATAGAATCAAGGGAGCGATGAGTCTCATGGCTTTGTGATTTCAAGGCGGACGAACCTCCGGTTGCTTCCAACGGGAACGAAGATGCGGAGCGTCTCGGTCTGGGCATTCTCGGGGATGGGGTCCGGGTTCTGGTTGGCGATGCCT
>JAIXVN010000404.1 GCA_027483005.1 Verrucomicrobiaceae bacterium | reverse complement strand
TTCGACGGGAACATTCCTTCCGAGATCGACCTCCCACCAGGGTTGCTTCTCATTTTCCTGAGTGTGGGTCTGGGAGCCCGAGCCGTAGGATCCGTCGGTATTGCCATCGATCGCCCGCTTGGCCTCGCCGTCGTTGGAAACACTGGACTGAGTGGCCTTGCCTTCAGGAGCGATGTTCTTGCCTTCACTGAAGACCTCGACCTCGGCAAGAGTCAGGGTGCCCTTGCGTGGAAGTTCGATCCGGACGAAGCGACCGACGCTGCCTCCAGAGTCCTTCTGAAGGGCCGCCGGCACGGTGGTGATCAGGGGCTTCACCAGATCATAGGCGCCGGCACGCAGGGAGGCATCCGGAAGGGAGGAAAGCGCGGTCAGCCAGTCGGTCAGGGTGGCGGTGGACTTCGAGGCTTCTGCAAACGAGGTCGCTGGCGAGCCGTCTCCGGTGAGGATCGCCGCCTGGGCGGCACGACGTACGGCATCCGGCGCACTTGGGGCGGTGAGGCTGGTGAGCTGGGAACGCTGGGCCTTCAGCTCGGCGGCGGGCTGACGGAGCAGCAGGCCGCAGAGGGACTCCACCGGCTTGCCGCCCTTGCCCATGATCGGCTTGAGGACACTGAGCAGGGTTTCAACCGGAGTTTTCTTGTCGAGCTTTGCAAGGCCATCAAGGGCCTCGGCGCGCTTGTCATCAGCCACACCATCGCGGGTCAGGAGCGCCGTGTAAACGATGGGAGTTTTCGGGAGCTTGGCCAGATCGTCTGTGGAGACCGAGCCGAGGATTTCATTGATGCCTGCGGGGTTGTCCGCAGCCAGTGGCTTGCCTTCCGAGATCGCGCTCTTCCACCAAGGCTCCAACTGCCGCATGGTCTGCTTGAGGCAGTAGTCCAGATAGTAATCCTTCGGATGCTTGAGGATGGTGAGTGCGACATCAGCCGCTTCCCACTGCCGGAAGAAGCTTGCCACGCGCACCGCTTCGAGCCGGACACGCGGCGCTTCGTCGTCTGCGGCCACCTTGAGCAAGGCGAGCGCATCCGGCACCCGGTCACGCCAGTAGCCCATCACGCGGACACCCTGCGCACGGGCACGGGGTTCGGGCGATTTCAGCACGCGCTTCAGGAGGTCGAGGTTGACCACGTTGTGCCACTGATGGACCCAGAGCGCCTCCAACAGGTTGTGCTCGAACTTGGGATCTTTCTCATCGAGCTGGTTCGCCCAGGCCTTCACGCCATCGGTGACTTCCTTGGCATCGTGTTTGCCCAGCTCGATCTTCGCACGAAGGCGGACGTCGTTCTCGGGCTCCTTCAGCAGCTCAAGAAGCGCCGCGATCAGCTGGCCATCGATCTTCTTCGGCTGGAGCAGCGGACGACCTTCATACGTGATGCGATAGAGACGGCCATGCTGGTGGTCGCGATTCGGATCACGGAGATGGTGCTGGAGGTGGCCGATGAGCATCTGCGACCAGTCCATGAAGTAAAGCGAGCCATCCGGTGCGACCGTGATGCCGGAAGGGCGGAAGTTCGGGTTCTTCGCGATGTCGGTGGAGATCAGATTGTCCAGTGTCTCCCCTTTCAGACCGGAGCCTTCCTCGGTGATCTTCGCGCGGAAGATCCCCTGGATGGAAATGACGTTGGTGTTGAGGAAAAGCCCCTGCCAGTCATCCGGGAAATGGCGGCTGGTCAGGATCGCGGTGCCCGGGCAGGGGCGCGATGGACGTTTCCAGAACTGCTCCATGCCGGGATGCGCTCCGGTGTCGAGATGGCCGCTGAAGGCCGGGCCGAAGTAGTTGGCGTTGCCGGTGGCATCGGTCACGAGGTCATTGCCCCAGTAGTCGAACACGCGGCCGTGCGGATTGGCGAAACCATACGGAATGTAGCGCTCGAACTTCGAGGTCAGCGGCTCGAAGCGGTAGATGGCCCCGTTGACGTTTCTAACAGGTCCGTTGAAGGTCTCGACGTTGGTCCGGTGGAACACGCCGTCGCTGAGATACACCGCGCCGCCGGGTTCGTAGCAGATCGAGTTGGTTTCATGATGGGAATCGGCGGCATCGAGGCCATGAAGCACTCGCTCCTTCCAGTCGGCCTTGCCGTCGCCATCGGTGTCGCGGATCCACCACAGGTCGGGCGACTGCATCACGAGCACGCCATCCTTGTAGAACTGGAAGCCGGTCGGGCAGTTGAGGCCATCAGCGAAGGTGGTGATCTTCGCGGCCTTGCCGGTCTTGGGATCGAGATCGACGACCAGCAGCTTGTCGAAATTCTTGGTCGTCGGCGAGGTTTCCGGGTAGGTCGGCCAGGCGGCGATCCAGAGGCGGCCCTTGGTGTCGAAGTTCATCTGCACCGGATTGATCAGCTCGGGAAAGGTTTCCTCGGACGCGACCAGCTCGACCTTGCAGTGCTCGGGAAGGGTCAGGTACTTGATGGCCTCCTCGCCGCTGACGTAGGGCACCTCTGCCTTGCGGTTCGGCGGAACGAGATCGACGGGTGGAAGATTGTCATCCTTGACCTCGATTGAGCTGCCTTTCGCCACGGCCCACACAAGCTGGTCGCGGTTGGCGGTCTTCACGTCGCGCTGGGCGAGTTCCTGACCAAGAATGAAGGCATTGGTCACGCCCTCGTAGGCGATGCGCGAACGTCCGCCGAAGATGTTGTACTGATCGACGGTGCGATAGCGGTGGTGCCACTGGATGTTTTTCTCGAGCACCGCCTCACGGATCTTCGCGACCTGCGGGTCGCTGGTGGCGTAGGCGTCCTGACCGAAGAGTTCCTTGAACTGGATCGGGGCCAGTTCGCGATCGCCGTCATCGTTCAAATGGATGCCATTGATCGTGAGCGGCTTTGCGGCCTTGGCGTAGAGTTGCTTGGAGGGAGTGAAGAGATCCACGAACGGCACACCCTTCGACTTCGCCACCTCGGCCATCGCCTGGGTGTAGAGCGCGAGGTTCTTGTTGTTGGCCTCGCCATCGCTGAAGTTCGGGCTTTTCAGATTCTCCTGAGCGACGGGAGAGAACAGCACGATCCGGGGAGCGCCCTCGCCGCTATAGTTGGCGGCAAGCTGCTTCGCGAGGTAGTCTCCCAGCTCCTTCTTGAAATTCTCCAGACCTTCGGGGCCCTTGAATGATTCGTTGAAGCCCCAGTAGGCCAGGATGACGTCCGCACCGGAATTCGTCCCGGCCTTGTAAACCAGCCCGGGCTTCACGGTGGTGTCGCCCTTTTTCATCGAGAGGAA
>JAIXVN010000155.1 GCA_027483005.1 Verrucomicrobiaceae bacterium | reverse complement strand
GGGAGAGCAAACCAGGAAAGGCCGACGACTAACCGAACTGGTTCATGCCCACCCAAGGGCACGAATTCTCCGTGGTGCGCGCCCTTGCTGCGTATAAGTTCCAAGTGTCTCCGTTCGTAGTCCCTCCCTTCAGGGGGCTCTTCCTCGCAGAGAGGGGTCAGGGGTCAGGAAAAGGCACCTCTAACGAATAACTCATAACAACTAACCAATAACTTCTCACTTCTCACTTCTCACTCGGCACAGCCTCATGCTTGGGGAAGCCGAGCTTGACGAGGGTGGGCTCCAGAGCCTCCGCCCAGCGACGGTAGCCCTCCTGGCCGGGGTGGAGGAAATCGGGCATGATCACCTTGGTGAGCGTGCCGTCCTTTTCGAGGAAGCTGGCGTTCACATCGAGGTGGAGAATGGTTCCTCCATCCGCGAAGGCGGCGATGCGCTGGTTGAGGTCGTCGTTCATCCTCCTGAAACGGCCATCCGGTGCGGCGTCACGCGGGAAAACGGAGAGCAGGACGATCTTCGCATTCGGCTTGCGATCGCGCAGCAGGTCGAGAATGCAGCGCACCCCGCTGGCGGTCTTCGCGGGGTCGTCCTGACGCTGGCCGGTGTTGTTGGTGCCGATCATCAGCACGAAGGCCTTTGGATCGACCTTCTCCAGCTCGCCATTCAACAAGCGCCACAGCAGGTGCTCGGTGCGGTCTCCCGAGAAACCGAGATTGAGCGCCTTGCGATGGCCGTAAAACTCGTCCCACACCGGCTTGCCCGGGCCTTCCCAGCTTTGGGTGATGGAGTCGCCGAGAAAGACCAGCTCGTGCCCTCCCGCCGCGGCCTGCTGGACTGACTGCTGGTGTCGTGTCTTCCACCAGGGCACCGACATCTTGTCGACCGGCACGGTGGCCTCGTTGACGCGATACTGGACCTTGAGTTCCTCATGGCGCTTCTTGAGTTCTTTCAGCGTGGCCGCATAGGCCGGATCCGCATGCACGGACTTCATTTCCTGCGGGTCCTTTTCCAGGTCGAAGAGGTTCCATTCGTTCGTGCCGGGAAAGTGCATCAACTTGAGCTTATCGGTCCGGATCCCGTCATGCGCCGCCACCGAGTGGGTGCCTTCACCACTGTAAAAATAGTAGATCGCATCGCGCCACCCGGCCGGGGTTTCATTTCCTGCCTTCAGAACCGGCACCAGGCTGCGGCCCTGGATTTCCTCCGGCACCTTGACGCCGGCCATTTCCAGGAAGGTCGGGGCGTAGTCGATGTTCTGGATCAGCGAGGCATTGCGCGACCCCGGCTTCACCACGCCGGGCCAGCGGATGAGGAAGGGCATGGAAAGCGATTCCTCGAACATCCAGCGCTTGTCATACCAGCCGTGCTCGCCGAGGTAGAAACCCTGGTCGGCGGAGTAGATGACCACCGTGTTCTTGGCGAGACCGCTCTTCTCCAGGTAGTCGAGCAAGCGGCCGACATTCTCGTCGACCGCACGCACGCAGCGCAGGTAGTCCTTCAGGTAGCGCTGGGCCTTCCAGCGGGTGACGTCCTGATCGCTGAGCTTTCCGGCCTTCATCGCTTCGATGAAGGCCTGGTTCGGCGGCTCGTAGGCCTTGTCCCAGGCGGCCTTCTGCTCGTCCGACATCCGCTCGTATTCGTTGTTCTTCCCCTCGTTGGTGAAATGGGCGGGAAAGAGGTTGTCGCCCTTGAACTTCATGTCGTTGCCCCAGGAAAAATTCCGCGCGATCTGCATCTGCTGCTTCTTGAGGGCTTCATTGCGGTTGGCGTAGTCGTCTAAGAGATTCGCGGGTTCCGGGAACGTGACGTCGTCGAACAGATTCAGGTGCCGCGGAGCCGGTGCCCAGTTGCGATGCGGGGCCTTCTGCTGGCACATCAGGACGAAGGGCTTCGATTTGTCGCGCCCCTTCTCCAGCCAGGAGATCGCCTTGTCAGCGATCAGGTCGGTGCAGTAGCCCTCCTCGCGCTTCACCCCCGCTGCGGTGATGAACTGCGGATTGTAGTACTGGCCCTGACCATTAAGGATCTCCCAGTAGTCGAAGCCGGTCGGCTGGGTGACCAGGTGCCACTTGCCAACCACTGCTGTCTGGTAGCCGGCCTTCTGAAGAAGCTTCGGAAACGTGGTTTGCGTTCCATCGAAGCGGCACTGATCATTGTCAACAAAGCCGTTGATTGCGGAATGCTTGCCAGTGAGCACCGCCGCGCGTGAGGGGCCGCAGATCGAGTTGCAACAGTAGGAGCGGGTGAAAACGGCGCCCTCCTTCGAGAGGCGGTCGATGTTCGGGGTGGGAGCGAAGTCCTTCAACGGCCCGCCGTAGGCGGAAATGGCGTTCAGCGCGTGATCGTCCGAAAACAGGAACACGATGTTCGGTCGCTCGACAGCTTCCGCCATTCCCAAGCCCATTCCGATCAAGCACAGAATCGCACGCATCATGCCACCATACGCCCGCTGGGAGTCCGTCTTGCAAGCTCAAGCCGCCAGCGATGGCGAAGCGATTGGCGGCGGAAACAAAGGCCACGGTAGGAAAGCACGCGAAGGCCTGATGCAGGCTTGCCTGAGCCCTCGTGGCGCGGGCTTCGAGTCCGAGAAATGGAAGGACGCGGCCGGAATCTATCGCCAGATGCCGGGCCTGGCGAAGCGGATCCAACAGCCGCGAAGCAGGTTCTCAAAGCCAGGGTCAAAGGCGAACTGGAAGCCGCCCCACAAGCCAACGGCACCGTGCTGCCCGAGTTGAGCATGGGCGCGATGCCTCGCTGCAAGGTCCGCTGCTTCACCGATGGCGCGGTGATCGGCAGCAAGGCCTTCGTCAATGAAGCCTTGAGCGGATCACGTGAGCGTTTCGGAGCGAGGCGCAAAGATGGCGCGAGAAGAATGAAAGGCCTCGGAGCGTCCGCCAGCGGTTGACCAAGGTCTGTTAGAGACCTGCGGGTGGGCGTTTCCTGACTGGTGAATGGTCAGCAAGGAGGCAATGGTGAGCCAGAATGGATCCGGGACCTGGAGTCAATCGGTGTCTTTCGGCGAAAGCCGGCGATTCTTGAACAGGCGTCGCGAGGTGAGGGCATAGCCCGTCAAGGTGAGGACGATTGTCGCAAGACAGGTCAAGGTGGCGAGGATCTGTCCGAGAAGGCCTCCTATCTCGCCTGTGTGTGCCCAGCGGACCAGCTGCCGCAGGCGGGTGGCCGGCGAGAGCTTGTCGAAACCCTCACGCGTCAGGATTTGGAAATTCTGGCGGTCGATGAGGAGCTTCACGCGTCGATCCGGTCGGCCGCGTCCTGCATCCGTGACGGTGACGGAATAAGGCCTGGATGCGTTGACAGGGAGTTCGAGGCTGATCGCTTTCCAGTCCGGCATTTCCTTGCAGGCTACGTGGGCTGCACGGTCGAGTCCGGTGGTGATGATGGCCGAAGATGGTTTCTCCTGATCATGCTTTCCCGTTGCGCCTTGTTTCACCGGGGCCTGCTCGCCGAATGCCCGGAACAGGAGCTGGTTCGCCCAAGGATAGGCCATGATCAATCCTGTCAGGGTGATGGCGAGGATGAGCGGGGCGGTCCAGAAACCTGTTAGATGGTGCCAGGTCCAGTCGCGTGCTCGTCCCTTCAGCTGAGGATTGGGGAAAAGGACCGCCTTGAAGGCAGGGCGGGATCGTTTTCTCGGAATCCAAAGCAGCAGTCCGCTGGCGAGCAGGCCCAGAAAGCAAAGGCTGGCGGCTGCCTGGAGATTTCCGCCGACATCCTTCCAGGCGATTGGCTTTCGTTCAACTCCTCCGCTGGGTTTGCGGGTCTCTGGCCGAGTGGAGAATGTCAGCCAGCGATGGATCGAAAGGACGGTCTGGAAAAAGCTGCGGGTTCCGGCAGCTCCCTTGCCGAGGGACTCTCCGGTGGCGGGGTGGAAGAGTTGCTGGTTGCCGCGATCGACCAGCAGGATGACCGGGTCCTCGGGGCGGTTGGAGTAGTTGAGGCTGCTTGGCTGGCCCATGAGGCCGGATGATTGAATCAGTGCGAGGATGGATTCGGGCGCTAGTACTTCGTGGCGTCCGTTTGCCCTATCCCTCACCATTGAGCGCTCAATAGCTCCAATGATCTGGGTTTCGAAGGACATCAGGAGGCCAGTGATGGCCAGGATCAGGATGAGGAGACCGACGGTCACGCCGACGACGAGATGCCCCCAGAACAGGAAGCGACGGAGTTTGGCAGCGCTCATGTTGGGGACTTTACATTTCCGCCCATTGACGCAGGAGGTTGTGATAAACACCAGTGAGCTGAATGCTCGACTGCGCGGCTGACGGTTGCGTCGGAAGATCGCGGCCGAGCCGTTGGATGGCGAGATCGAGATCGAAGAGAATGGACCGCTGCTCGTCGCTGCGGATCAGGCTCTGGAGCCAAAAGAACGAGCAGAGTCGGCTGCCGCGCATGATGGGTGTGACGTGGTGCAGGCTGGTGGAGGGGTAGAGGACCAGGTGGCCAGCGGGGAGTTTCACGCTCTTGGCACCATAGGTGTCCTCGATGACGAGTTCACCGCCATCATAGTCATCCGGCTCCTCGAAGAACAGCGTGCACGAAAGGTCGGTGCGGATGCGGTGGCCTGTGCCGGGCACGGAGCGGATTGCATTGTCAACATGGGTCTTGAACTGCTGGCCGATGGAGTAGCGGTTGAACATCGGCGGCAGGATCTGCAGCGGCAGGGCGGCAGAGACGAACAGCGGGTTCGCATACAGTGCTTTCAGAATCATGTCACCCACTTGCAGGGCGACCGGATGCTGGACTGGAAGTTGCATGTTGTCCTTGGCCTGAGCGGACTGGAAGCCGGCGGTGACCTTGCCGTCGATCCATTCAGCGGATAGAAGCAGGGCGCGAGCTTCGGCTGTTTGATCAGGGGTGAGGACGTCTGGGATGTGGAGAATCATGAGTGTGATAAAATATAGGTTAGATATTCAAAGTATGAATAAAGAGATTGGGTCTGGATGGGACAAGACTCCGTCCTTTCGAGTAGGAGTGGGTCACTCAGTCCCGATGTCCGAGGATGGTTCCGTGGGCACCAGATCAGAACGTGATGTTGGTGCTGAGGATGAAGGATCGGCCCTGACCGGGGACGAAGTGTCCGCCGCCGACCCGATCAATGTAGCCGCGGTCAAGGAGGTTGTTGATGTTCAGCCGGAAGGAGACGTTCTCATTGAGTTCGTAACCGATCATGGCATCGAACAGCAAGTAGTCGGGTGCCTGCTGGCGGGTGGTGAGGTTGGTGTTGTTGTAACGTTCGCCAACATATTGAGTGCCGAAGCCAAGCTCGACATGACCCGGAAGTTCATGAATGCTCCAGAGGCTGAACGAGTGCTTGGGGGTGTTGCCGAGATCCTGATCGCGTTCCGCGGGGTTGGCAGAGTCGGTCACCGAGCCTTCAAGGTAGGTGTAGCCTCCTGTCAGGCGCCAGTGATCGTTGATCTCGCCCGTGAGCCCGAGTTCGACCCCGTGCACGCGCTGTTCGCCATCGAGACTGACGATGTCCGGAGTGACTGGATCAGTCGTGCGGGCATTGGTTTTGATTGTCTGGAACAATGCCCCTGCAAGGAGCAGCTTCTTGTCGAAAAACTCCCATTTGGTGCCGAGTTCCGCAGTGGTGTTTTCCTCGGCGTCGGCGGCGAGCAGGCTCAGGGTGCTGTTCCGGACGGTGGTGCCGAAATTGAATCGAACAGGATGGGGGATGAAGGCAAGGTTTTCACCTGAGGCGTTGAATGAAGTGCCGTAGCCGAGATAGATCGTGCCGTTGTCGAGTGGCTTGAAAATGAGGGCCGCGCGATAGCTGAGCAGATCCTGTCCCGATTTGAATGTTTCGTAGCTGCGATTTCCCGCCAGTAGGGAGGCTGCAGATGGCACGACGGCGGACTCGTATTGCGTGTCGAGGTGGTCGAAGCGCAGGCCGCCGTTGATTTCCCACTGGCGGTCGATCTTGAGGGTATCGAAGACATATGCGCTGAGGGTATCGATGCCCACGGTTGTCGCGCCGCCACCCACGCCGAGGTAGCTGATGGAACCGGGGGTGACGCCGTGCCAGTTGCCAGGATTGTAGAGGTCGGTGGAGGTGGTGTTGCTGATGATCCGCGGATGGTTCTTTGAATTCTCATGCGAGATTTCGATGCCACCAACGAGCTGGTGCTCGAGGGTGCCGGTCTCGAGATCGCAACGGAGCTCGGTCTGGTTTGCGAATGAGGTGTCGATCTGGTCGCGGGACTGGAACTGTTGGTTCACCATGCTGCTGCCGTTGGTGGCATTGGCGAAGCGGGGGGCGGTGGTGATCGAGTCACGGTCGTTGCGGCCGAAGCGTGAAACGTTTCGGAGTTTGAGATCCCCGTTGAAATCGTGCTCGAGGGTGGAGGTGAGGATGTCGGTGGTGGTGTTCTCGTAGTCGCGGTTCAGGTTGCCGTAGAAGTTGCTGAACGGCACAAGCGGAATGCCGGGGGGGACCCCGAGGCCCGCTGCTTTGGCGCGGCTGATCCAGGGAATGCCGTAATCGGGCACGTTATGCTGCGCGAGATGGGAGTAGCTGAGGAAGGCTCGGGAATCGGTCCCGAGACCGGCGGCAAGGGAGATCGCGATGCCCGAGCGCTCGTTTTCCACCTGATCGCGGCCCGGGATGTCCTGATCATGGTAGAGGCCGTTGACGCGCAGGGCCGCGCCTTTGATTTCGGGGATTTCCTGGTTCACATCCAAAGTGCTGCGGAAGAAATCATCGGATCCGCCGCCGAGCATGAGCTCGTAGGCGTTGCCGAGGTGAGGGGTCTTGGTGGCGATGTTCACCGAACCGCCGGTGGAGCCACGTCCGGCATTCGCGGACGAGGGGCCCTTGGTGACTTCAACCTGTTCAAAATTGAAAGGGTCGCGGATGTATCCGCCGCCGGCGGTGTCGCGTATGCCGTCGACGAAGATGTCCGAGCGCGCGGCGAAGCCGCGGATGGCGAGGTTGTCACCGGCCGGTCCGCCGCCACCTTCGCCTGCCTGCATGCTGATGCCTGGAACGTTCCGGAGCACATCGCGCAGGGTGGAGGCGTTTTGCTCCCGGATGACTTGCTGGGGGATGACGGTCACCGTTTGAGGAACGTCACGGAGAGGAACAGTGTATTTGGTGCTCAGAAGATTTTCCGGCCTGTAGAGCGGTCTCCGAACAGCCTCGACCAGAAGGTCGCCCAGGGTCTGGAGCTTGTCTTCCTTTGTCGGTTCGGCAGCGGGTTTCGTCGGTTCCGCCGCAGCGGCCTGACCGAGGGTTAGCAGCGCGCCAAGCGCCATCAGTTCAGGGGATGAGACAGGGGTCGAAGTGGTCGTTTTCATGCGAGTTGGAGAGATTGGCCTACCCCCGCCCCACGCATGCCCGCGCCCTTGCCGCTGTCGAAGTGGTCGTTTTCATGCGAGTTGGAGAGATTGGAGCGAGGTGTCCTTGACGAACAAGATGAGAATGAGTCTCATTAGCAAGAAACGCAATAGGAATTTGAAGAATTTGAGTTTGGTCGGAGAGTCCTTGTGGAAAGGGCTCCTGGCGCTGTCCTCTGGCGGATTGGAAACCGAACATTGAACATGGAACCTAAAGATGGCTCTGGGAACGGGGTGGCGCATTCGGATGCGGACTGGGAGATGCAGCAAGGGATTGTGCTGCTCGGGCGGGGCGAGTGGCGTCGCGCGTTGGGTCATTTTGACCGGGCGGTGATGCGGCGGGAGTCCATGCCGTGGCGCGAGGATCCGGATGCGGCCTGGGGTCTGGCGGCTGCATGGATCAACCGCAGTGACGCCCTTCGGCGTCTTGAGGATGGGCTTCTTTTGCCTGAGGCGATCCGCTCCCTTGATCGCGCAATCGAGGTGATGGAATGCGTTCCGATGGAGGAGGGGGTGATGTTTGTGGAGCGGCTGATCCTTGCCTGGATCAATCGGGCGACGGCGTGCGGGGAGAAGGGGGATTTCGAGGAAGCGCTGGACGGATTTGATCGGGCTGCCGGGATTTTTTCGAAGTGGGGTGCGGAGGTTTCTCCCAATCGCGTCTTCCTGCTCGCCATGCTTCATCTCAATCGGGCCCGGGTCCTGCTGGATCTCGAACGCACGGAGGGTGGGTGGCGTGAAGCTCGGGCCGGGTTGCAGATCCTGCGCGGCTTGGAGCCTGGGGATGAGCTGATTGCTCAAGCGGGGATCCGTTCCCGCAGCATCTTGTGTCGGGCGCTCGTGGGATTGATCGAGAGGCCTCCATCTCAGGAAATCGTCGGCGACTGGATTGCGGAGGCGACGGACCAGGTGGAGGAGGCGCTGGCAATCATGAGACGAACCGGCCTTTCCGAGCCATCGATGGGTGAGCTGGTCCGCTGCGGCGCGAGGATCTATCGCCTCTGTCAGCCCCAGTTCCTGGCTGAGTTTCTCTGTGAGTGCTTTACGGATGGATCTCCTCTGGCGGGCGATGGAGCCCTGCGGGAGGAGATGAAAAGCGTGGTGCTGCTGGCG
>JAIXVN010000340.1 GCA_027483005.1 Verrucomicrobiaceae bacterium | reverse complement strand
GGGATGGCGTAGTCAAAGACGAGCTCGGAGGGGCCGTCGATCAGGACGCGTGCGGTCGCCATGGCAGTCCGTGGATTCTAACAGGAAGCGGCGGCGATCAGGAAGCCTTCGTCGTCGAGCGATGCGCAGGAAGGGAGCGGGAGACCGCCTTCCGGGGCGGATGGGCCGTGGATGCGCAACAGGCCGTTGGAATCAGCTTCAAGTTGGAAACCCGGAGCGAGCTTGCCCCAGGAGCCTGTTTTTTGGCCACGCGAGTCGGGAGGGTGATCCGACATCGACATCGCCACCACAAGTCCATCCAAGGCGAGGCAGGGGAAATGGACGACACCGGGAATCCCGAGCGGAGTCAGGGCCTGCGGGCTGAAGTCGAGGAAGGTGATGGCTTTCTCCCCGCTCGTCGAGGTGAGCGCGTCGCGCAGTGCGCTTCCGCCGATCCAAATGCCGGCGGACGGATGGATTGATGAATGGCGTTCGAGGGCCGAACCAAACCCAGCGCTGAACGCCGCGAGCACCGGAAGCAGTCCATCGACCGACTGGTCGTTCTCAAGAGCACGAAACGGGGTGCGTCGCGCCAGGGCGTTGAGCTGTCCGATCTGATGGGCATTGATGGCAGCGGTGGTCGCTTCTTCTGGGAAGCGAGCCCTGATCGCGGTGGCGGAACTCTTGAGGAAAGCCTGTTGGACGAGCTGCCTGTCCGCGCTGTTGCAGGGGATGGATTCCCCAAAGGCGACGCTCAACGGGTGAGGAATCCGGTAAGGCCTTTTCCGGAATCCCGGACCGCGTTCGTAGGAGAAAATCGAGCCCCATGAGCCATCGACCCACACCGCGACGATGGGGCAGTCGGCGCGTCTGGCGATCAGCTCGAAGCCGCGCTCCAGCGCTTCAAGGGTGCCGGTGCGGGTGATCTTTCCTTCCGGGAAAAGGCAGACGACGTGGCCCGCTTTCAAGGCCTCGATGGTGATCCGGATGGCCTCACGTGGGTTGTCGCGGGAGATGGCGACGGTGTGGAAAAGCGTCGAGAACCAGCGGATCCACGCGTTGGCCATGAAGGTCTCGTCCATCACGAAGCGGACGGGTCGCGGACAGGCGGCTGTCAGATGAAAGGCATCAGCGAAGGTCACATGGTTCGGCAGCAGCAACACTCCGCCCTTCTCGGGAACGTTAGCCGCACCGGTGACCTGGATGCGATAGATCGAACGGATGACGGCCAGCCCGATCAGCCGGATGAAGTCCACCACGAGGTGCTTGAAGCAGACCCAGGTGACGGTCAGCGTCAGCAGTCCGACCACGGCGAACTGCAGGCCGATCGGCACCTTGCCGTATTTCAGAGCGAACTGGAGGACGGTGAAGGCGATGCCGGAGAGGTTGTTGAGAAGTCCGGAGGCCGAGAGCACGGTGCCGCGTCGATCTTCCTCCGGGGCGTCCTGGAGAATGGCCTGGAGTGGCACCAGAAAGACGGCCCCACCCGCTCCTGCGATCACGAGCATGATTTTCTGGAGGACTGAATTCGGAGGACAGACGGCGAGAAGGAAGGTGCCGAGTGTCATCACGATGGCCCCGATCGGAGCGAGTCCCATCTCGATCTTCCTTCGGCTGATCAAGCCTGCCCCCACGCTGCCGATGGCGATGCCCACCACCGCCATGGTCCAGAGCGCCGCGAAGGTGGTGGCGGTGCCTTCTTTGCCTCCTTCGTGAAGGGTCTCGGCGATTTGAAGCACGATCAGGGCGATGAAGCCGCCGAAGCCCCAGAAAAAGGCCACTCCCAGGCCGCAGAGCCTCAATTGCTGGGAAGCGAAGAGCTCCTTCAGGTCGCGGATGTGGCTGGTGGCCAGCTGGAAGGTCCAGGGGGCACCAGGATGCTTCGCGGTCGGCCGAACGAGGTAGGCCAGCCCGATCGAGACTCCTGCGATGACCAGCAGCCAGTAAAACGGCTCGAAGGTGGCGGCATAGCCATCGCCCAGCGCCCTCAGTCTGGCGTCGAACCAATTTCCACCGATGATCTGGCCGGCGAGAATGGCGAGGATGACCGTGCCTTCGAGGACACCGCTGGCAAAGCCGAGCCGCTTGCTGCCAACCAACTCCTTCACCACACCGACCTTCGAGGGGCTGAGGAAGGCGGCCTGGGTGGAAATGAGAAAGAAGCCCCCGATGGCGAGCCCGAGATGACGGGAGTGGAGTGCCCAGAGAGTCACGGCCACCGCCGCGATCTGGAGCCAGGAGGTCCATTGGATCACCGCACTTTTCGCGAAGCGGTCGGAGAACCAGCCGCAGGTCGGGGCGAAGATGATGTAAGGCAGCACCAGCATCACGGTCACCAGGTGCTCGACCCCCTTCGGAGCCATGTGCCTTTCGATCAGCCAGGCACCGAGGACGACCAGGATGATCTTGACGACGTTGACGTTGAAAGACTGCGCGATCTGCATCGCCACCAGCGCCCAGAATGAGCGCCAGCCGCCCTGCGCGGGTTGATCGTTTGCCTCCATCTCGGCGCGGACCCTAATCGTTTCCCGGCGGGGCGAAACTCCAAACTGGCATCGGCGCCTGGTTCGTTGATCCTTTCGTCCGTGAAGCTGGTCGTCAGCATCGTCCCGAATGCCCGGACCAGCGAAATCATCGGCTGGGAGGAGGATCCGCGTTCGGGAAGGGTGCTCAAGCTCCGGATCGCCGCGCCGCCGATCGAAGGGAAAGCCAATGCCGCTGCCCGGGAGTTTCTGGCCAAGACACTCGGACTGCCGAAGTCTGCCGTGGTCCTGGAGCGGGGTGACACCTCACGGCTCAAGGTCTTTTCCATCCCGGATGGCAGCCAACTGCCGTAGAACCTCTGGCCGGATCGCTTGGGACTTCGCCACATCATCCCGCCTGGATCGCGTTGTGGTGGCGGAAACATACACAAAAATGTCTGTCGCATCCAAGTGTTCGGGGGCGTTTGAGGTTACGTTCTCTCCCCCAGCCCGCCACCGGTTCCGTGGTTGGACCGGGCGCCAAACCCACTTTCTCCTGTTCGTTTGTTTCCACTCCATGGATGCGAATCGATTCAAACAACCCAAAACCCACAACCCGTGACCTGAGGAGATTTGCCGAAAATGCGTGTCCAATCAGTTTGCAAATGGCTCCAGATCGAGCTGAACAAAAATTTTTCCGTAGCCCATAAGGGGGATCCCAGCACCATTCATGACAAGCATTTGTCCGAATTTGCAGATTGTTCCCAGTTGCCTGCCAGTGAGATTAGTTACATTGTAATTCAATTGTAATTTTTCGAATTCGCGTCGTTTAGCAGGTCTGCGTCCAGCACAGCCATCCACCTCGCCGCGGCCACGCTGATTCGCTTCAGCCGGGAATCCAGCCGCTGCCCGCTGCGCAAGTCTCCATCTTTCAACCCATGAAAACCCATCTCCAAACGCGTCGCCATCCGGCCCAACCTGCCGGGTTCGCGCTGATCATCACCCTCGTCATGATGGTGCTGCTCACCGTCGTGGCGGTCGGGCTGCTGACGCTTTCGACGATCACCCTTCGTGGCGCAGATCAGGGCGATGCGAATGCGGTTGCGCGGGCCAATGCGCGCCTGGCGCTGATGCTGGCTCTTGGCGACATGCAAACCTCGCTCGGTCCGGATCAACGGGTTTCCGCCCCGGCGGGCTCGGTGATCGACCAAGCGGGTCGCCCCAATCTAACAGGAGCTTGGACCTCCTGGCGCTGGGCTCCGGCGACCACCGGGGCGCCGACATACCCGGACAAGCAGAAGAATTTCCACCGCTGGCTGGTGTCCTCGCCGAATCCAGTGGATGCCATGAATGCGAACCTCCCGGCCCAGAAAGGTTCCGCCTCGGACGCTCTGCTGGTTGGCAGGAAGGGGACAACCGATGAGATCCGTGTCCAGTCCCTGCCGATTTCCTACGGCAAGTTCAGCGGCTCCTCCGCTTGGGCGGTGTTCGATGAAAGCACCAAGGCCAGCATTGATCTGGAGCCTCAGCCCGCATCGCCATCGACCCTGGTCGAAGTCGCCGGGCGGGTCGGCGGGACCCGGCCGAGGGTGGACGTGCTGGATTCGGATCTGGCGTTTCTCAAGAGCCCCCAGAACCTGATATCTCTCGAAACCGCTTCGATTCCCGGTGGAAATGCCGGAGGCGCGGCAGTCGAACGGCGTTTCCATGATTTCACCACCGGCTCGATGGGACTGCTTTCCGATGTGTCGAGCGGGGGATTGAAGCTCGATCTGACCACGGGTCTCGAGGCCGGTTCGCTGCCTGCGGTGATCGGCACGGATGCGCCCTATCTGACCTCCAGTGCCGGGGCTCCGCGCTGGAATTACCTCCGCGATCACTACCGGCGATATCGCGATGCGGCACTCACCACGTCCACGAACGGCACGCCGCTTTACAAGCCGACCAGCACCGATCTGCTTCCGACTTCATCCTCGGATCCCTTCGGAGCCACGGATCAGTCTCCTCAGCGCGAGCGTCTGCTTCCGGTCATCGCCAAGTTCCAGATGATGTTCTCGCTGGTGGCGCATCATGCCCACATCGGCGACCGCGTTCAGTGGCTCAATGCTTCCGGAGATCCGAAGGGCAACGATCAACATGCGGTGATCCATCTGGCCTACGATCCGGTCATCACGCTCTACAATCCGTATGATGTGGCGCTGGAACTCCGCAACATCCGCGTCCGCGTCTTCGATCCGCCGGTGGGATTCCGTTTCAAGAAGAACGGGGTGTATTTCCGGGATCCGGAGTCGGACTTCCAAGGGCTGGCCCGCTTTCAGATTGCGAATGAGAAAAATCCCGCCGCGAGAAAATTCTTCACGTTGATCCTCACCGACGGCACGGCCGACCGGGCTGGGACTGCACTCAAGCTTCTGCCCGGCGAACTGAAGGTCTTTTCTCCAAGGGTGGATACCAACTGGACCTGGGGTCTTGAGACTGCTGGAGGCTACACGCCAAGGGCCTTCTTCGACTGGAACCAGGGCGAGGACCTCGGCAACATTGACAAGCGCACCGGCAACACCTTCGGGGTCGAGGCGGTCCCCGGCTGGGACACCCGTGCCGGTTTACAGACCGACCATTTGAGTTATGGAGGTCGTCCGGCCAGCACCCTCTATGCCTTCGAAAAGGTGGGAGGAGCCAGGGTCGGAGGCTTCCTTTCGATGCGCAGCGGTCCGGGGCTCGGCGAGCAGGTCACCGTGGAAGCCCGCCCCGAGCGGGCGAACGGCGGCCAGTCCAGCAATCCCGATTTCCGCATCGACTTGCTGGCCGCTCGCACCCAGGCCACGGAATCCGACATCCTCCGCAGCTACAGCTTCAAGTTCTCCGATGTGATCGGTGAGCTGAGCGAGTATCCCGCCAGCCCGATCATTTCACGCACCTTCGAGGTCGCGGACATCCTCCAGAAACCGACGGACGCGACCTCCGGGCTGAAGAAACCCTTCGCCCTGCTGGAAATGGGAGCCCGCACCACCCGCGACGCGCTGGATGATACCAAGCCGTGGGTGTACAACAACCCGGTGACCGAAGGCGGCAGGCAGGATTCCACCGTCGCAGGGTCCGCCAACCAGGCCTACGACGTGCGCCTGCGCGAGGTCAGCAGCTTCACCGGCTTCCCCAACGGCATCGCGATCGATGACAAGAATCGCGGTTACTACGGGCCTAGTAAAACCTCCAACGAGGGCTGCACCAACGTGCCGATGTTCCATGTTCCGGTGACCCCGGCGGCGTCCCTCGGCGACTGGGTTTCCTCGAACCTCATCGTCGGCTCCCGCCTGCCCCGCGTGACCCATCCGCTTGGCAACTCGCGTGCCCATCCTCTGATCTCCGCCAGCAAGGTCTCGGCCACGCTCGGAGGCACCACGATTTACGACCACAGCTACTTCCTGAACTACTCGCTGTGGGATCGTTACTACTTCTCCACGGTGGCCAGCTACACCGGCACCTCCCCCAACCGCACGCGCAAGGCCGTGCTGGAGGATCTGCTCAGCGGAACGACCCCGGCGCTGAACGCCAACCTCGCCCCGCTGACGGCCACCGGCGACGCCGCGAAACTCGCCTCCGATCTCGACTCGCTTTCAGACGTCGAACGCACCCGTCGGCTCGCCACCGTGCTCGGAGTTCGTGGGGCTTTCAATGTCAACTCGGCCTCCGTGGAAGCCTGGCGCGCGGTGCTCTCCTCCTTCCGCGATCGGGCGGTCAATGGCTGGAACCGCCAGCAGATGGCCAACGCCGCGCGCAGCCCATTTGTCCGGACCTCCTTCCCCCTCGCCGGCGCGGCCGAAACCACGACTGGCAGTGCCGACGTCAAGGGACAGGTCCGCTGGGCCGGGTTCCGCAGCCTGAGCGATGCCGACATCTCGAAACTCGCCGACGCCATCGTCGTGGAGATCCGCAAACGTGGAACCCGGGACAAGGCACCGTCACTGACCCTCGGTGAGTTTGTGAACCGCCGCATCGGCTCGGCAGGCGACCTGCACGTGCTCGGCGGACTCCTCCAGTCGGCGATCAATGCCTCCGGGGTCAACAGCTACTATCACTCCCTCGACTCCCGGACGATCTCGTCGGCCGCCATTTCCGCAGCCAGGAAAACCGGCACCCTCAATCCGCAGGCGATGGATGGCTTCACGGCCGAAGGTGCCCCCTCGATCCTGAGCCAGGGCGACCTGATGGCGGCTCTTGCCCCGATCGCCACCGTCCGCGGCGACACCTTCCGGATCCGGGCCTATGGCGAATCGAAGTCGAGCTCGGGCCTCGTGATCGCGCGTGCCTGGTGCGAGGCCGTCGTGCAGCGGGTGCCTGAATTCGTCGATCCCGCCGACAAGGCCGAGGCGCTGACCACCGAGTTGCTTCCGGGCTCGGCCAACCGCACGTTCGGTCGTCGCTTCAACCTCGTTTCCTTCCGCTGGCTGTCACCTTCCGAAGTCTGATTGCTCCCTTAACTTCCATGAGAATCCTTTGCATTGTCCTGGCACTGGCCGGGCTCGTTCCGGGCCTTCGTGCGCAGGAGGCCAAGACCCGCCAGGTCAGCCTTCGCCTGCTTTCCTTTTCCGGAGATCCATCCCTGCGGGAAGTGTTCGTTCACGACCCCGCCTCTGATCCGGCCCTGCCGGCAGTGGCCTCGAAGGTGCAGTCGTATCTCAATCGCGAGGGGCCGTCGCTCAATCTCTTTGGAAACACCGTGGCCTTCACCCTCAAGCAGGATCGCGATTCGATGAAGCGTCCGGGAGAGTTTCTCGCGAAAGTGGAGCTCGCCCCCTCGCTGCGCAGCGCGATCCTCGTGTTCCTGCCGGGCCAGCCGGGCGGCGAAACGACTCACCGGATCTTCGTCATCGATGATTCGGCAAAAAGCTTTCCTGCGGGCTCGTTTCACGTGACCAACCTCAGCCCGGTGCCGGTCAAGCTGACGCTCGAAAAGCAGCCCTACGAGTTCAAACCCGGTGCGACCCTGATCATCGACAAGCCGCCGATGGCGGAAAACCAGCACGCCCGGATGCAGGCCTTTGCGTTCATTTCGAATGAATGGCGCAGCATCGGAACCGGACTGTGGCCGAATCCCGGCGTCGCCCGCGGGGTGCAGTTGCTCTATCAGGAGCCTGTCAGCGGCCAGGTCCAGCTTCGCGCTTACGACGATGTGCCGGTGAGGCCTCCCGCTCCTGCGCCACGGCCTTGAGGCTTGCATGCATTTTTGACGACTCTCGTTGCCAGCTTGGGCCCCGTGTGATAGCGAACCTCGCATGGGTTCATGGTTGCGCCAAATCGAGTTCCGCTGGAACGCGTGGCAGGCCGTCAAGCCGGTCCCGAAGGCCAGTCCGGGGACGGCCGCCGGTCACGATCCAGGACTGACCGTTTGGTGTGTTGAAACGGCGAATGCACTCGGACTTCCCGAACTCGCCCGCAAGGTCCGCGTGTCCTGGAACGCCCGCATGCAGACCACCGCCGGACGCGCCTGGTGGCCGGACCGGGCGATCGAATTGAACCCGAAGTTGAAGGAAGTCGCGCCTGAGGAGTTGTGGCGCACGATCCGCCATGAACTCGCCCACCTGGTCGCCTACGAGCGCTGCGGACGCCGCAAGATCGAGCCGCATGGCCCGGAGTGGCGGGCCGCCTGCGCCGACCTCGGCATCCCGAACGAGCAACCCTATCACACCCTCCCGTTCAAGCGGAAGCGCATGCAGCGCAAGTATCTCTACAGCTGCCCGTGGTGCTTCGAAAGCTTCCGCCGTGTGAAGAAAATCCGCCGCATGGTGGCCTGCTACAACTGCTGCCAGAAGCACAGCCAGGGCCTCTTCGACCTCCGCTTCAAGCTGATCGAAGAGAAGATCTGAATGTAGGAAAAGGCTTCAGTTTGAAGTGTTCAGTTTCAAGCGCGGAGCCCTTCCGGCTGAACACTTGAGCCTTGAACCTTGAGACGGGTGAGACAGTCTCCGGCCTTCCCCGATGCCGACCGATTCGATCCTCGCCACCGCCCGCCAATACCTTGGCCTGCTCCCGACCGTTTCCGTGACCATGGAACCGATCAAGCGCGGTGCGTCCGGACGGACCATCGTTCGCGTGAAAACCCCCGGCCATCCGCCGTTCATCGGCGTGCACTGGACCGACGAACGCCCGGACAGCGCCAACTTCGTGCCGGTCGCGCTTTTCCTGAAGAAAGCCCGCCTCCGCGTCCCGGAGATCCTGCACGACAATTCGAAGCGCCACGTCGCCCTCGTCGAGGACCTTGGAGATATCGATCTGCTCTCCCTCAAGGATCGGCCCTTCGAGGAACGCGAGCCGTACTACCGTTCCGCCCTGTCCCAGATCGACCGGCTGTTCTATCAGAAGGCCCCGAAGGAGTTCGAGCTCATGCCGCCCTTCGATGCCTCGCTTTACCGTTGGGAGCAGGAGTATTTCTTCGATCACCTGGTGGAGGGATTCCTCGGGCTCGACGCCGAACCGCTGCGCAAGGATCCGGTTTTCACCGATCTCGCCGAACGCCTCGGCACTGGCGCGCGTCATCTAGTGCATCGCGATTTCCAATCCCAGAACCTCCTGCTGCGCGACGGCGAGGCCTGGCTGATCGACTTCCAGGGTCTGCGGCGTGGACGTCAGGAATACGATCTCGCCTCGCTCATCTACGATCCCTACCTCGCCCACACCGCCGACGAGCGGGAGCGGCTTCTTTCCATCTGGGAGGAGATCGCCGACGAGCGCCCTGAAGACACCATCTTCCGCGAGTGTGCCGCCCAGCGCCTCATGCAGGCTCTCGGAGCCTACGGCAACATCCTGAAAAAGCGCGGTGACGAGTGGTATCGCCAGCACATCGCCACCGCCGCCTCCTTGCTCCAGGAAGTGGTGGCCGGAACGGACCTCCAGGCACCGCTCGATCCGATCCTCAAGGCGGCGCAATCTTCCTGATCCTCTCCAACCACCGTGTCGAAGTCACTTCAACGTCGTTTTCGTGTGTTGGTCACGGCGGCGGCTGTTGGTCTGGCGGTCTGGAAACTGCTGCCGCAGCAGTCAGACTTCGCGGCACTGGATCGGGAGGTCTTCGAGTTCGCCTCGAAAGCCTTCGCAAACCCGCCGTTCTTCGTTTCAGGAAATGGCAGCCACGAGCAACCCTGGTCGTTGCGCACCCTTTCGTCCCAGGTCTCCTCAGCGGGAAAGACGAGCCTGCCGGTGATCTCGATCGGCGATGATCCGGAGGGCGTGTTCCAGAGCTCGCC
>JAIXVN010000224.1 GCA_027483005.1 Verrucomicrobiaceae bacterium | reverse complement strand
CGCGTCCCACGTTCTCGCCTAGACAAAGTCGCAGCCGAAGCCCAAAAGCGCGGGCATGAAGAAGCTGTTTCCGATGGAAGTTCCGAACCTCAAGCCTCCGCGCGTGGTGGAGGCGATCAAGCATGACGTCCGGAAATACCTGAAGCGCGAGCGCCGCAAGGCCTGCCCGGAAGGCATCGACTTCTGGGACTTCGACTGCCGCACCGGCACCACCGCCGACGAGGCCAAGCCAACGCATGTCGCCGACGTCAACGCCGCGATCGACACCGCCGCTTCCGAAAACTGGCCAACCCTCTACATCGAGATCCTCGCAAAACCCGGCCACCGCGCCAAAAAAGCCGTCGAACCCAAAGCCGAGCCCCCAGCCGAAGAAGAGTAATCTCTTCCTCTTCCTTGGAACTTACCCACCAGGCGGCGTCCGCCCCTCCCCAAAGTACTTCTCACTGCGATACCGCAGCCAAACCCGCAGCACCTGCGGGACCTTCTCACGCTCCTCGGGCGTGAGGGTTTCATAAAGCGCCATCGCCTTTTCCCGTTCGCCGCGACAGGCCCGGTTGTTGTGGGCGTCCCAATAGCTGCGCGCCACACGGATGCGGCGGCAGACCTCCTTGATCAAGGCGGCACCGGCCAGAGGCTTCGCGTTGGGCTTCTTCTTTGGCGGCACGGTCAACAGGATAGCGAGGCATCTTCCGGGGAAAAGCACGCTTTCCGCCGCCGCGAGGTTCAGGTATCTCCCTGCCAGATGTCGTCACCTTCCTCCCATCCCAACGATCCGCTACACGGCATCACGCTGGAAACCATCGTGACCCGGCTCCAGCAGCGTCACGGCTGGGCCGAGATGGGATATCGGATTCCGATCAAGTGCTTCCTCAACAACCCGAGCATCAAGTCCAGCCTGACCTTCCTGCGGAAAACCCCGTGGGCGCGGCAGCGGGTTGAGGACTGGTTCACGCTCGAAGTCATCGAGGCCCGCGAGCGTGATGAAGGGTGACCTCACTTCACCTGCCTGATTCCCTCGGGCAGCTCAATCTTGCTGACGATGCTGCCGTCCGGCTGCTTGTCGTGGCGAACATGGATCGGACCTTTTGGGGTCGGGTAAGTGCCCTCGACCCATTTCAAGCCTCCAAGATGCGGCTGGATCCGGACCTCCGCGCACCCCGGAGCCAGCGGTTGGACGCCGAGGACATTGCGGCTCAGCCACGCGGTCGGACCACCGGCCCAGCCATGGCAGAAGCTGTGACGGAAACCCTTGTAGCAAAACGCGCCGAAGTCGCCGTGCAGGTCCTTCTTTCCAGCCGGAACCATTTCGTCGATGCGACCCGCGTTCTTCGTCCAGTCGAGATCGAAGTCCTCCCAGAACGTGGTCGCGCCGAAGTCCAGCATCCCGCCCCAGTATTGGTTGATGAAATCCAGTCCGGTCTCGTAGTCGCCCGCCTCAGCCAGCGCGTTGAGCACGTAAAATCCGTAGAAGGTGCTGAGGTCCTTCGGGCCATTCTTCTTCAGAACGTTCGCCGAGACCTCCTTCGCCTCGCGGAATCCAGCGAGTGCCAGCAAGGCGGCCGGTGATTTCCTTCCACTGTAAGCGGGCGTGTGGGTGCGGAGTTTCGTCTCGGTCTTCCGACAGAGTGCGGCGGTGTCGGCATCGCCGAGGATGTCACAGAGACGCGCGCCGCTGGCCATGGTCTTGGTCATCATCGCCTGCAGACCTTCGTGAACGGCGACCGGATCTTCAAACGTCGGCCAGTCGAGAAAGCGCATGCCATCGAGCTTTTCCTTTCCATCCTCGGCGACATAGGTGGTCAGCTTCTTCAAGAGCGAGGCGAGATAAGTCTGCTGCTGCTTCAGATAGGCGAGGTCACCGTTCTGACGATACCAGTCTTCGTGGATGATGATCCACCACATCGAATACGAGCTGATCCCGTTCATCCAGTCCTTCACCGGCGTCACCTCGCGGATCATGTCGAGGCTGCGCGGCACGACCTCGTTGTAGCCGAAGACCGAGCTGATCACGCTGACTTCCGGATGCATGTCACCGAGCCAGACCAGCCGGTCGCGCTTGATGCCGTCCCACAGGTATTCCTGCATGTTGAGGTGGACGGTGTAGGCTCCGGTTTTCCAGATCCGGTCGAGGCGTTCGTCGGAGGACTTGAACGAACCGATGTACGGCACGTCCCGTAGTTGAAGGATGGCGCGCACCTGACTGAGCTGAACCTCCGGACCGTCCTTGGCGGCATCGATCCGGACAAAACGGAATCCGCCGGGGCCGACGGTGGTCTTGCCGAGCCAGGGGAGCACCACCGTCCGGTCGCGCAGCGCGTGGTCGTTCTGGGCCCCGCGCTCGTCGAGTTCGACCATCGTTTCCGCCACCGATTCGCCGAAGCGGATGCGGACCGAGGCGGGGGTCTTGGATTTCGTCTGAGGCGTGAAAAGCTCAAGCACGCCTTGGATTTCGACCCCGAAGTCGAGGACCACACCCGCTCCGGGCTTCAGCACCAGCGGGGCTTCGGGCTCGGTCAACACCGCCTGCCCGGATTTCGGCTTGAGCAGGTTTTCGGAGTTCGCGACGTCCTTGCCGGAGGTCCAGACCACCCGTTTCAGGGGAACCACGAAGGTGGAAATCGGGCTCTTCTGCGCGCCCTCGGGGACCTGAGCGAGACCAGGGCAGACCGAAACAACGGTGACGAGCAAGATCAGGCGGAGAAGTGCATTCATGGGATGGAGAGGATTGAGTGGCCAGGATTCAGGGGCTGGGGGCCAGAGATAAATGACGAATGCGGAATTCTCGAATGACGCCTCCATTCTTTTCCTGACCCCTGGCTACCGCCCCCTGACCCCTCCACCTTCAGGCGCTTACTTGAACAAGATCGGAATGATGAGGATGGCGAGGATGTTCACCACCTTGATCATCGGGTTCACGGCCGGACCGGCGGTGTCCTTGTAGGGGTCGCCGACGGTGTCGCCGGTGATCGAGGCCATGTGCGACTCGCTGCCTTTTCCACCGTGGTGGCCGTCCTCGATGTACTTCTTGGCATTGTCCCAGGCTCCACCGGCGGAGGTCATGACGAGGCCGACGAAGAGTCCGGTGACGATCGTCCCGACGAGCATGCCGCCGAGCGCTTCCTTTCCAAGACCCGGGATCGCCGCGACGCCGACCACGAAAATCAGCGTTAGCAGTGCAGGCAGGATCATCTGCTGGAGCGCGGCCTTGGTGACGATGTCCACGCACTGGCCGTAGTCGGGCTTGTCGCTGCCTGTTAGAATGCCCGGCTTCAGCTTGAGCTGGCGACGAACCTCATTGACCACCGCTCCTGCGGCGCTGCCAACGGCGTCCATGGCGTAGGCGGTGAAAAGGAAGGGCAGCATGCCGCCGATGAAGAGGCCGATCATGATCTTCGGATCGGTGAGATCGAAGTGGAACACCTGGCCGGGAAGATGGGCCTTCAGCTCCTCGACATACGAACCGAAGAGCACCATCGCCGCGAGTCCGGCGGAGGCGATGGCATAGCCCTTGGTGACGGCCTTCATCGTGTTGCCCACCGCATCGAGCTCGTCAGTCACGCGGCGGACGCCTTCCGGCAGTCCACTCATGACCGCGATGCCACCGGCGTTGTCGGTGATCGGGCCGAAGGCATCGAGCGAGATGATGATGCCGGAAAGGCTGAGCATGGAAACAACGGCCACGGCGATGCCATACAGCCCGGCCCACTCATGGCAGCCCCAGATCGCGGCGCAGATGAAGAGCACCGGCAGGGCGGTGGCGTGATGGCCGACGGAAAGACCGGCGATGACGTTGGTACCGTGACCGGTTTCGGAGGCGAGCGCGATGCTGCGCACCGGCTTGTAATTCGTAGAAGTATAGTAGTTGGTGATCCAGACGGTCGCGAAGGTCATCACGATGCCCGCCAGCACGCAGCCGAAGATCGCCGACGAGTCCGCCACCTTTCCGGCGAAATCCACCGGGTCCGGAAACATCGCGCGTGTCGCGGGAAAGAGCAGCCCGGCGGTCACCAGACCGCTGATGGTCACGCCGCCGAGAAGCGACCTGGTGGCATCCTGTTTGAAAAGGTTCACGTAGAGCACGCCGAGCACCGCGCCGATGATCGAGATGCCGCAAATCACGAAGGGGAAGGCCAGCGAGGCAACGCCGCCGTGGGTCAGGTGGCCGACGAGCACGCCACCGATCAGCGAAACGGCGTAGGTTTCAAAGACATCCGCCGCCATGCCCGCGCAGTCGCCGACGTTGTCGCCGACATTGTCCGCGACGGTGGCCGGGTTGCGCGGATCATCCTCCTGAAGATGCTGCTCGACCTTTCCGACGAGATCCGCGCCGACATCCGCCGCCTTGGTGTAGATGCCGCCGCCGAGTCGGGCGAAGACGCTGACCAGCGAGCTGCCGAGCGCGAGACCGATGAGCGAGTCGATGGCCAGCTTTTCGCTGCCCGTCATCTTCAGGACTCCGAGGTAAAATCCACCGACCGAGAGCAAGCCAAGCGCCACGACCAGGAGGCCGGTGACCGCTCCACCATTGAAGGCCACCTTCAGGGCCGGATGGGAACCAACCGAGGCCGCCTGGGCGGTCCGGACGTTGGCCCGCACGGCGACCAGCATGCCGATGAAACCTGCGATCAACGAGCACACCGCGCCGATCACAAAGCCACCCGCCGTGGTCCAGTCACGGAGAAATCCGACCGCCACGAACATGACCGCCGCGATGCTCCCAACGGCCACCAACTGGCGGCTCAGGTAGGCCCTCGCGCCAGCCTGGATGGCCGCAGCGATTTCCCGCATGGCGGGGTTTCCACCGTCGGCCGAAAGGACCGAGCGGATCAGGATGAGGGCGGTGACGAGTCCAACGGCACCGAGACCGAGTGACAGTGGGATTCCTTGACGGGTAAGCAGTTCTTGCATGCGGATGGGTTTGTGGGTTTTCCGTTAACCGCTAGATTGAAGGCCTGCCTTCGTCTGACAAGAGGAAAGCTCACGGACCCACCGGTCCCTAACAGAAATCAAGGCAGACGGGTCGCCTGGTAATAGAGCAACCTGCCCTCGATCGCCTTCCCATCCGACGACTGCAGGCCGGAAAGGTCGATGCGGTGGATCAATCCGGCGCGCACCGTGGCTTCCACCTTCAGTTCACGGCCATCGGCACTGAGGGCCAAGGCACTCACCGGGAGCCTGGCCTCATCGGTCTTCGGCGAGCCGTATTCCTTGTGATACTTGTAGCCGAACACATCGATCAACGGTGCCGCCGCAGGAGCCTTTACCGGGCGGTTGAAACGGATCGTGAAGGCCTGGTGATCGCCGGACTTCGAGAGCTTCACCGACTGGGCGATCAGCGGGCCCTCGCCGGAAAGCGTGAGCCTGACGAGCCCGTGATCCCCTGCCCACGAAAGATGGGTCTTGCCGATCCACAGGGCCCCATCCTTGCCGAAGGCCAGCCGGTGGTTGCCATTGCCGAGGGAGGTTCCATCCATCATCGGAACCAACGCGCCCTGACGGAATCCACCGACGTCATCCGGCAGAAAACGCACCAGACGCTTCTGGTTCATTTCCCCGATCACCACCTGACCCTGATAATCCTTCCAAGACTTCGGGAACGCCACCGGCTGGGTCGGCGAGTTCGCCAGATCACCCTGCGGAAAGCGGGCGGATTCCTTGACCCGCAGCTTCTCGAGTTCATCGACCGACAGCTTCAGCGGATCGCCCTTGTCCCAGCCGGGAGTCCAGACCAGCGAGGCCGGATGACCGTGAAAACCATTCTTCTGGACCACATACAGTGGCGAGGTGCCGCGCCAGTCGCCCTGGTTGTCGGTCACTAGGAGATTTCCCGCCTCATCAAAGCCGATCCCATCCGGCGAACGGAAGCCACTCGCGAACGGCTGCACGGATTCTCCATCGGCGGAAAGCTTCAGCACCCAGCCGCGCCACGGGACACGGGAATACATGCGACCCGCCTTCCCGGAACGCTTGCCGAATCCCCCGTCGGCCAGCATCCCGGCCTGATCGAGGTCGCCGATGTCCGACCACTTGCCGCGGATCTCAGGCCGGATGCCCGCGCCGTTCGAGGCGACATTGAGTCCGATGTAAAGCGAGCCATCCGGTCCCTTCGCCGGGCCGAACGCGAACTCGTGATAATTCCCGGTCATGCCGAAGCCATCGAAGACCGTTTCGTAAACATCCGCACGGCCATCGCCGTCGCTGTCCTTCAGGCGCGTCAGCTCGGCGCGCTGCATGACAAGGATCGAGGCCTGTGATTCCACCAACAGCCCCAGCGGCTCGTGCAGTCCCTCGCCGAAGGACGACCAGGTCTTCGAAGCCGGATCGTAGATCTGCACCTCGCCACGATGGAAAGCCGCGATCACCCGTCCGTCCGGCAGCAGGCCGAGCCCGCCGATCTGCGGGTCGATTCCGGCGGGGTTCGGCATGCGGTCGATCTGGAAATCCGCCGCGTACAGGGCGGAACCAAGCGCGAGGGCCACGAAGTACGAGAGTTGTCGTATCATTTCCAACGAAGCGTGAGGGTGAAGGATTTCGCCTGGGCGGCGGTCAGGGCGAGGGATCCGCTGCTCGACTCGGCACGTGCAGGCGCAGCGACCTCGATCTTCAGCGGTGCGGCGTTCTCAATTTCGAAGGCCCGCTCGATCCCGCTACCGTCCGCCAGGGGTCGGATCGTTTCCACCACCTGCATTCCGCCACGGGTGTAGCGGAACGAGGGCAGGCCGTCCTTGGTCGAGTAGCCGATGAATCTCACGGTGCCTTCGGAGCCACCGATCAGGGGAAAGGCCGGCTCTCGGTAAAGAACCTCACCATCGATCGAGGCCTGCTTGCTGCCGTTGCCGAGCCAGTGATCAGACGCGTTCAGAAAGCCGCCTTTCCAGACATAGCGGAGCCGGCATTCGGAGGCATCGAAGCAGTAGGAAAGGTCTCCTGGCAGGGCCACCGCGATGGCCGCAGGGGATGCATCAGGCAGAAACATCCGCTGCACCCGGGGCCGCCGCACCTGGGCACGTGGCACGCCGAAAGGGTCCACGCCCGAGGCCTTCTGCTCCTTCTTTCCCGCCGCCTCCTTGAGAATGTAGCCGTGGAGCTGGCGAAGCGTCGGCTCGCCCACCGCCGCCATCGAGGGCATTTCGATCCCCGCGAGCCGCTTGCGACCCGGCTTCATGCACCACTGCACGAAGCCCTCCGGATTGTTCCGGTAAATGCCCGCGATCTCGACCAGCGAGGGGCCGACCAATACGCGATCAACCGCGTGGCAGGCCGCACATTGCACCTGGAAGACCGCCTTGGGTTCGTCCGCATGGGCGACCGCAAGCAAGGCCACGGAAGCTGTTAGAGTGATGGGATGCTTCATTGGAGGCCCGTCAGAATGGTCCCGGCTCATTCGTGCGCAAGCTTCCGTCTGGATTACTGCCGGCTCATGCGCTCGACCAATGGCGCGGGCAAGACAGCGGTATTGCGGGCCACCCAGGTCTTGGCGGCGTTGGCGTCCTGCCTCATCCAGGAATTGACGTAGCGCCAGTAGTATCCTTCACGGGCGCGGGCATCGGAGAGATTCGCCACGAAGTCCAGCGACTGCTGGGGCGAGGTGCGGAAACTTTCGTCGATGAAGATGCGTCGGGCCCCATCGAGATCCGGATTGTTGCCAAGTCCGGAAAGCCATTGCGCTGCGGCGGCGGGATCCTGCTGGGCGTAATGTCGGGCCACACCTTCCGCCGCTTCCGTGCGGGTGTTCTCTGGCAGCCCCTCCACCCACTTGCGGGCCGAAGTGAGATCGGTCCTCGCCCAGGCATCGGCCACGGTCTCGGAAACATCACGGCGCGTGTCGGTATCAGCGATCGCCGCATTCCAGGCTCCGGCCTGCGCGGGATCGAGTTCGGTCAGGCTGCGTGCCATCGTCCGCGAGGCCTGGCTGCGAAGGCCCTCGTCGGAAATGTTGCCGACCCAGTTGCTGGCGTAGTCGAAGCCATATTGGGTCACGTAAGGTTGCATGTCGCGCAGCGCCTGATCGCGGGTCTTTCCTTCCATCTGTGAAAGGTAGTCACGGGCCAGTTCGGGATTGGTCAGGGCGATTCCCCGCGCGGCTCCGAGCATCCAGTTGTTGACCTCGCCCTCGTCCTTGGCGGTGGCCGCCCAGGCGAATGCCGCCTGTGGATCCTTCGATGCCCAGGTGGACACTGCCGTTTCGCGCTCCCAGTCCTCCGCGCCACCCTGCTGCAGGAAACCGAGGGCTGTTAGAGGATCGCGATCCGCCCAGGCCTGGAGCACCAGCGAACGCTCGGAGCCCTGGAGCTTGGCTGAGGGCGAGTTCCGCATTTCCTCATACACGGCCGCAAACTGCTCGGTCGGCAGGCGGACGAGGTAGGCGAGGAGCTTCTCGGTGCGTTCGAGTCGGTTGGTCGAGGAAAGGATTCTCGAAAGATCCTGCCCTGCGTTTCCAGATTTCGAGCCACGGGCCGACTCACGCGAGCGGCCAGCCCGTTCCTCGGCCATCGAGCCACCCCGCGATTCGCGGCCACCGGATTTCCCTGCCCCCGGCGATTCCCGGAAGCCACTAGAGTCCGACCCCGGCGCGCTCACCCGGCCGATCATCACACCGGCCCCGAGAGCCAGGGCCAACCCGCCAACGCTCAAGGTCCACGAGGGAAGTTTGGAGAAATCCATCCTGATAAGACGCTACAACCGGGAGATTCATTTCACCCGTATTCACGCGACACTTTCGATTTGGAGCTCGAATGCGACGCCAGCCCGTTTCTTGGTCATTCCGTGGGCGGCCTTGTCAAAGGACATGAGAAAGGAAGAATGCGACATCACTCAGACCTTCGCCAGTGAAAGCATGAATGCCCACCCTGTTGAAGCAGTGCTGTTGGTTTTCACATATCAGCCAATGAGCACGATCTGAACCAGTCGCCACATGCCGTTAGGTGCCGCGAACAAGTAAATGATGGTGAGCTGTCCTTCCGAATCCTCTCCATTGTGCCATTCGGCATACCTCCGACCATCTGGAAGTTTCTTCAACTTGCTGGCCGGCTGCGAGAGCAAAGATTGGATCGCGTCTTCGTTGAACAGGTTGGGAAACGCGCGTTCAAACTCTTCCCTTGTTCCCTTTTTCCCAATGCCTTCATAAATAAAGTCAACCAGTGGAAAGGTCGTCAGTGCTGCGACTTTGGATGAGTCGCGGGACTTTAGCGCCGACTGAAACAGGAGCCAGAATTGTTCGATTCGTTCTTGATCTTCCAACACACGAGACTTGCTTTTCGCACTCTTGTGAGAGTGGGTTCCTGTGGACTTGATCTCTCCTCCTCGCTTCACCTGCTGCGGTTCATGCAGAGACCCCAGCTTTTTCAGGTTTGGTGATGAGCATGCAAGAGGTAGGCAGACCATGGGAAAGGCGAACCAGACAAGCTTCCGTTTTCCGCAATCGACAAGTTGTCTCATCATCCTGGCGAAACGTTTACCTGAACGATCCATCGGGTTTGAGTTACTCACCGACCGCTCGGCGAGTTGAGAAAGAAGTCGACCCGGAAGAACAGAGTTCCATCCAGCTGTGCATAGAGGAATCCGTAATCGAGCCCTGAAGCTTGGCCAAGCTGGAAATCCTCAGCCAACGGCGAGCCCAACCAGCAGCACCCTTCGTCATTCGGATTTCGACCTCCGTCATTTTCATCTCATCCAATCAAATCTCCGATCGAGCCGAAGTCCGGGACGAAGAGACGCTTGTAGGTCCTCGCGGCATAACCATCCGTCATGCCGGCGAGGAAGTCACAGACGATGCGGGCACGACCGAGTTCATCGGGCGCGGCTTCGATTTCCGCGGCGGTGTCGGCGGCGAGGAGCTGGAAGTCCTGGCCATCGATGGTTTCCCCAAGGACGTAGCGTTTCTCCAGCACATCCCAAAGCTGGCGGAGCATGCGGCTGCCCTTGTGCTCGAGCTGCTTGAGCTGAGGGGAAAGGAAGACGACTTCGAAGGCGAGCTTCTTGAAGAGCTTGGACTCGGCCTTGACCACTGGATCGATGACGAGCCGGTAGCGGTAGCGGTTGGTCATGGCGCTGAGGAAATTGACGTCGGACTCCAGTCGCGTGGCCTGGATGTAGGAGCCGATGCGTTTCCCGACGAAGGGATCGACGCGCTTGCGGCGGATGGCTTTCAGCAGATCGCCGAGCGGCGTGCCTTCGCCGGTGGCGGCTCCGGATTTCTCGGCCCAGGCCTCGATTTTCTCGATGGTGAGGAAGCCTGCCCGGACGCTGTCGGAGAGGTCGTTGAGCGAGTAGGCGGTGTCGTCCGCCCAGTCCATGATCTGGCATTCGATCGACTTGAAGGTGTCGCGCACGTCGCCCGGGGTGAGTTCGATCGGGAAATCATTTCCGCCCATCGCCCAGTCGAGATGCGCGTGCTGGTCGTCGTAGAGGAAGTGGTGCTCCGGTGCCTGTCCATCGGCGGCCTTGCGCTCGGTCCAGAGGGATTTGTATTTGAGCACGCCATCGAGAAAGGCGCGGGTCGGGTCCATGCCGGTGCGCTTCGCCGAAAAGATGCGCTCGGTGAGGAGCCGCAGGGTCTGGGCGTTTCCCGCGAAGCCGCCGTGGTCCTTCATCAGGAAATTCAGCGAGCGCTCGCCCGCATGCCCGAAGGGCGGATGGCCGAGGTCGTGGGAAAGACAGACCGCTTCGAGCAGATCCGGATCGACATGGAACTCGCGCGACAGCGGGCCATCGGGTCGAGTTTCCAGCCAGCGGCAGATCGCTTTTCCGATCTGCGCGACCTCCAGCGAATGGGTCAGACGGGTGCGGTAGAAGTCGTATTCGCCGCTCCAGAAGACCTGGGTCTTGTTTTGCAGGCGGCGGAAGGTTGGGGTGTGCAGCACGCGATCGCGATCGATCTGGAACGGCGAGCGGTAATCGGCCAAATCCGAGAGGCCGGAGCGGCGTTCGAGGTCCCACGCGTTGTAAAAGCCGTTGTGCATTGCCAATGGGTTAACGGGCAGGCCTGCATTGGGCAAGGAATGACCCGTGAATGACGAATTCCGAATGACGAAAGAAGAGTTCTCGACCACGGATGACCCGGATTCTCACGGATGAAGACTTGGAATGAAACGCGACAGCTCGTTTTGAGAATAGGGACCTGCAAGCCGGCGAATGGCCCCGCCCCAGCTCCCCCTGATCCGTGATCCTCCTTGAAATCCGTGGTGAAGAAGAGCGTGCGATGAAATGATCCACCGCTTTGTCCGGTAATGGTTCTGATTTCCCCTGAACCTCAAAATTTCCATGCACGCCAATCCCTTCAAACGCCTCTTCTTCTGGCTCTCCGGCGCGGGCACTGAAACCCTCGAGCAATGCCCGAACTGGGAGCAACGGAAATACGTGGCCTTCGGCGCGACCGTTCTGGTGCCCTGCGCGTTCGCCTTCATCGCCTGCGCCTACGCCCTTTCCACCCTGACCGACAACCCCCGCTACGTTTACCCGATCGCGCTGGTCTGGAGCCTCATCATTCTCACCATCGACCGCGCCCTGCTCGCTGGCTACCGGCCCTACCTGTCGTGGACGCGAAAGCTATCCCAATTCTCCCTGCGCCTCTGTGTGGCCGTGCTGATGGGCCTGACGATCGCGCACCCGCTGGTGCTGCTGCTTTTCCGCGACACGGTGAGTTCGGTGATCGAAAAGGATCGCGCCGCCGAGGTTGAGACCGTGCGGGCGGGATTCGAGAAGGAAAAGACCAAGGTGCAGACGCAGATCGCCGGTCTGGAGGCCGGGATTGCCGAGCAGCGGGTGAAGTGGAACGACACCTTCCAGGCGAAGTTCATCCTTCAGGAAGATGCGGACGCATCCGCCGCGATTCCGGGTCTGACCGCCGAGCAGCAGGCGGAGTTGAAGAAAGCGATCGACGAGGTTACCGCACCGTTCCGCGAGAGGCTGACCGCGATCGAGGCGCAAAGCGCCGAGCTCACGCCGCAGTACACCAAGCTCCAGACCGAGCTTGGCTTCTGGCAAGCGGAGTTTGAACGCGAGCTCAACGGCCAGCGCTCCGGACTTGTCGGCGAAGGGCCGCGCGCGAGGTCGATCCGCTCCGATCAGCTCGAACCGCGCCGCGCGGAGTCGATCCGCATGGGCGGTCTGCTGGAGCACCTTTCCGCCGAGAAATCGAGTCTCCAGACCCAGAGCCGTCAGGCAGAGGCGGCTGCGATCGCGAGCTTCGAAGGCCACCTCAAGGAGATCGAAGCTGCCAACAAAGCCGAGGCCGATCGTGTGGCCGGACTGAAGCGCAAAGTGGAGGAAGATCAGGCAGGGCAGTTCGTCACCCAGCAGAACGCGCTGCGGGAAACCATCAAGCAGCAGATCGACACGCGCCTCAAGGAACTGACCCGCGTGCAGGACGAACTCGCCAGCGTGGCCAAGGAGGAGGACGTCCGCCTCACCGCCCTGCGCGCCGAACCGCGGCGCGACATCCTCACGCAGACGCTCGCCCTGCACTCGCTTTTCCTCGCCGGAGCCGAGGGCGGAAAGTTCGCCTTCTCGACCTACATCGTCCTCACCCTGCTGTTCATGCTCGTGGACACCATTCCACTGATCGTGAAATTTTTCACCAAGCCCGGCCCTTACGATTCGCTGGTCGATCGCGACGAGGTCACCTTCGATGCCGAGCATCAGGCCTTCAAGCAGAGCCATCGCCGCTACATGACCCAGCTCGCCGCCGGAAACCTCATCGCGGTCACGCGCAACAAGCGGCTGGAACATGCCCTCGTCGATGGAATTGAGCACTCCCGCGCCGCCCAGGAGTTCCTCGACTCGCTGATCGAAATGGAACGCGCCTTTGCCGAAAAGATGCGCCTGGAGCAGGAGGCGAACGTCAACGCCTCGCCGGAAAAGCTTGCCGCGCTCGAATCCATCAAGAGGCGCTTCTACGAGGACATGCAGCACCGCATGGAGGTCTTCTTCGCCAGCCAGAAGGTGGGGGCGTGAATTGATCTTGGCGAAATCTTGAGCTTGTGTATCGTTACACACGATGAGCAGCCGCGAGATCATCAGGCTTTGAAAAAGCTGGCTGGCTGGAAACCCGCACAAAAGGCAGCCATCATCAATTCAATCACCCGACCAGACGCGGCGTTGTCACGGTTCCTCATCCAAAGAAGGACCCGCCTCTGGGGACGGCACGCGCCATTCTCAGATCAGCCGGAATCGACCAACCATGAACTACGCCATCGCCATCGATCACGAAAAGGGCAAGGCCTACGGAGTGCAGTTCCCCGATCTGCCGGGGTGCTTCAGCGCGGGGGATACACTCGATGAGGCCATCCGCAACGCCGCCGAGGCTGCGGCCTTTCATATCGAGGGACTGCTCGATGCAGGAGAGAAGATCCCCACTCCAGCAGGTGCCGATATCCATTCAACCAATCCGGACTACCGACACATGATCTGGGCGATGGTTTCCGTCGATCTCGCCTCTCTTTCGGGCAAATCCCGGCGCTTGAACATTTCGCTTCCAGAACGCGTGCTGCGTCGGATCGACGCCGCCGCGAGCAAAAACGGTGAATCACGCTCCGGCTATTTGGCACGCATCGCCCTGCAGGAGGCCTGACAGCGGAACGATCCTGTGAATGAATGCCGACCGGACTCATCCTAGAAACGGATTCACGACGATCACACCGCCGTAGTCTTGGCCGTGGTTCAGATCTTCACTCAGCAACTGCCTGCAGCCCGCTGCTTTCGCCGCTGCGAGAATGGCCGCATCCCAATATGAGGTTTGATACCGCTCCTTGATCGCGAGCGCTGAATGGAGCACGGCAACGGTGTTCTCCTGAATCCGGAATCGCATCCATTTCCCGATCAACTTGACCGCCATGTCATGAGGCAGTGCATCCGGACGACGCGGATGGGTGACCTGCACGTAGAACTCCTGAAGCACCTGGACGGACAGCGCCAGATCGGTGCTTCTCAGGATTTGAGCGGCGATCGTGGACTTCGATGGCACGGATGCCTCCAGATCCAGCGAGTAGAGCAGAATGTTGGTGTCAACGAAGCGCATGGCGGTCGTG